>JBBSDT010000244.1:0-5318 GCA_038240405.1 Ignavibacteria bacterium | reverse complement strand
TGTTGTTTATACTTGATTATTAACACAGTACCTTTCTTGCAGTAGCAACGATGGCAAATTTAGTACCTCCTTTGGCTCTCATTCGTCTGAAAGAATCACCCAGCCAGTGATCATTTTTTTTCAAATTATTTGCTGCTGCCCAAAAGGCTTGAGAAGCAAGATTAGGTTTCTTTTTTAAACACGTACTGCTGATTAGCATTCCTCCGGATATTTTATTATTTGGACAAAGGTTTACCAACTAAACCATTTATCTTCCGTATCCCATTTACTCAAATCTGTTCCTGTTTCAGCAAGTATCTCCAGTGCTCGGTTTCACTTATTCCATAAATCTCAATTACATACACTCCATGTATCCTTTAAAACCCCTCGTTCCCAATCTCCAGCTTGGGGAAAGAGTGAAAAGTTTTAATTATCTCAAATACACTATTTTCTAAATTTCCTGCTCCATTTTTGCAACGGGCAGAGCCAAGTTTGAAGCCGAACTTTGTAGCAATTACAACTTGCCCTTTAAATGGAGTCAATGCTTCACCTACCAGTTCTTCATTTGTAAATGGTCCATAAACTTCTGCAGTATCAAAAAATGTGATTCCTTTTTCAACAGCTGAACGAATAAGTGAAATCATTTCTTTCTTCTCAGCGGCAGGACCGTAACCAAAACTCATTCCCATGCAGCCAAGTCCCAGAACAGATACTCCAAGATTGCTGTTACCAAGTTTGCGTTTTTCCATTGTTAATTTTTAAATGCCTTTAAGATTAAGGGCTTAAGTCCAGTATTCCGGTCTTGAATACAAATTAGAAATTATAGGTCTTTCTTGGGTATTCAATAAACTATTTCACGAGGACGAACTCCAGAATGTGAGTCAGGACCGAGTCCCCGGTTAATCAAAGTGAGCAACAACTTTACAACTCTTATCATTTTCTTATAAAACTCTCAGGTTTCGTTGTTTTTTTGAAAAACTATCGTTTTTTATGGCTTGCGGGGAACTCTGCCATGATTTTGTCATCTGCGGAACCGAAAAATCTCCCTTCGGGTGTCACTAAATGAATTATATCTTTATATTTATTTTCCTATTTTAAAGTGTTCTATAAAATTTAATAATTAAACTAAAAAAATGACATCATTCAAACTTTTTTTGTCAACTTTATTTGTAGCAATACTTTTTATAACTACAAGTAATTTACAAGCACAAACTTATAAATGGGAATTTGGAGTTGAAGCAGGTGCGGGAATCAGATCCTTAAGGACTAATCCAACAGATTCAGCATTTAAAACTGATATAGGTTTTACCGGAGGAATAGCCGGACAATATAATATGAGTCCAATGCTTTCCCTCAGGCTTGGAGCCGCTTATGAAAGAAAAGGTGCAAAATTTGAAACAACAGGAGGTACTACAACTACTACAGCTATAACTGGAAAAGTAAATGTTGATTATATCTCAATTCCCCTTTTACTGAGAGTTACGTTTGGAAAGGGAAAGGAAGTTAATTTTTTCGTTAATGCCGGACCTTTTGTTGGAATTTTGTTGGCTAATAAAATAAAGGTTGATGCCTTTGGAACAAATCCTGAAACAGAAATTGATAATAAGGACTCTACCAAGAAAGTTGATTTTGGAATTACAGGAGGTCTTGGTGTGAGCTTTCTTGTTGGTAAGAATATGGGCTTTACAGTCGAAGCCAGAGATAATTTTGGACTTACTGATATAAATGATAGAAAAACCACAATCATTGAAGAAATAAAAACAAATAGTGCAAATTTATTACTAGGATTTAACTGGAAATTTGGTAGGGGTCCTATGAGAAGAAAAAAATAACAAAACTTCTAAAAATAAAAAATAAGCCCTGATATGCATTACGTTTATCAGGGCTTTTATTATAAGATATGAAGGCCATTGTGGTTTTACTGTAATTATGAATTTCTTCCCTGCATTAAGACATCCAATCGAAGAAAATAATATATTCTGTAATACATGTGCTTAAAGATACTGTGCGCTATTGTTTTTCAAATGTGTTTTGTTAAAGGATAACAATGGTATTCTAATCCAACAAACGAAGAATGTACAGGCGGCGCGCCAGATTCGGTTCACAAATGTTCGGGAAATAGTTGAAAGAAAGCCATCTGTTTAATTTAAAATTCCATTAAAGTATAATACCCTTAAGTCAATTACAATTTTTAACTGGTAGCTATTTAATATTTTAAATCTATCGAAATGAAAAAAATTAAATTTCATCTTGCTTTGCTTCTTTCCTGTGTAGGATTATTTCTATACACTTCTTTAATTCCTTTAAATACAATTCAATCTTCATCTAATACAAAAGTAATTTCTAAGAATGATAAATGTGAAAGTGACAGAAGTTGCTATGATCAGTCAGATCATAAAGTAAGTTTTATACAGGTTGATAAAGATGTAAAGCTGGAAGTACTGGACTGGGGCGGGAGCGGCGAATATCTTATACTGCTTACAGGTCTCGGAGATAATGCTCATGTATTTGACCATTTTGCTTATCAGTTCACGGATATGTTTCATGTGATCGGCATAACGCGGAGAGGTTTTGGAAAGTCGGATAAGCCGGCTACCGGATACAGTGAAGAAAGAAGAGTACAGGATTACCTGAATGCACTCGATAGCCTTGGAATACAATCTGCTGTGTTTGCGGGGCATTCAATTTCCGGAGGGGAATTATCACAGCTTGGCATTTATCATAAAGACCGGGTAAAAAAATTTATTTATATGGATGCCGCTCCGGATTTCGGAAAGCATAAATTTATGGATCAGCCGTCGGGGGTTGAATATAATAAAGAAGATCTTGTCTCGGTTGAAAGATTTATTGCCGCAACAGACAGAATGTATGGATACCGTGAACCAAATGCAGCGATCTGCAATGGATATATAATAGGAAATAACGGCGAGTTAGTGGATTTAGCAACACCTCCCGAAGTCACCGTACAAATCCTAAAGAGTGCTGAAGACAAGGATTTTACTAAAATAGATGTTCCTGTGCTTGCCTTCTTCGATGAATTTACACTTGGGTATCGACTTCCATTTTTTTATTATCTGGATGATGCAAAGCATAAGGAATTCATTAAAGCCTGGATACCTCTTGTACAATGGCAACAGGAACTGATCAAACGTTTCAGTAACGATGTGAAAAATATACAGGTAATTTTGCTGCATGAAGCCTATCTATATATTTCTCAACAGAGAGTCTGATGTAGCAAGAGAGATGAGGAAGTTTTTAGGAGGGAAGTAGGCACTTTCCCGCGCTGTTATATAAAATTAGTGCTAATGGCGATTGAAAGACTTTGACTTGAATAAGGAATAGAGATCTTTTCACAAGAATAACTACTTTCATGAAGCTTTGTCGTTGGATCATATCTACAACGTATTGGATAAATTAATTCTAAAGTTTGTAAGTGGTCGTGTAGTCGTGGATCGGCCTTCATCCCCCTAATGAAACAATTATTTTCTCATTTTATTCTCATTAAGATCCTACAGTACCTGTCTTGACTTTTCCGGCTCGCTTGTAATTGGCAATAATAACTCCACTTGGTGTAAAAGAACTCTCTTTTAATCTAAATGCTGCCGGAATCGTGCCACTCTCAAACAACTTTTTCCCCTTACCAAGAGTCAACGGGTGAATTTGAAGCCAGAGTTCGTCCACTAAATCATTCTTAAGTAGCAGCTGAATGAGCTTACAACTGCCCCATACCTGAATGTCAGAACCTTTGGAATTTTTGAGCTTTTTAATATCTGCCAGCCTTTTGAAGAAAACTGTGTTTTTCCAATCTGACTTTTTCCTGGTTTTGGACATGACGTATTTTCTGCCAACATTTATACCTGGCCAAAAGTCTTCATGTTTAGGCCAGTAGTCTTCCCAAATCTCAAATGTTTTTCTGCCCAGAAGATAATCTGCAGGTTTCATCAGTTTTTTCAAAACCTTACCATAAGCTTCGTCACCATAAGGTGCAACCCAACCGCCATATTTGAAACGGCCTGATATATCTTCCTCAGTTCCACCAGGTGCTTGCATTACCCCATCCAATGTAATCATTGATAAAACGATTATTTTTCTCATATCATTTCACTTCCTCTTATAATTTATTGACAGCACGTTAGTAAAAATCTCATACTGAAAATAACAAAGATCAAACTACTGCGTCCAGGAAGGAAGTACTGACGCCACTGTTAAAATGAGAAATAAACTCATAACCCGAACTTGACCGTATAACTATATAAAGACAATTTTAATATTTGTTTTCAACCCGTTCGTACGGCTCAATAAATTGAAACTTCAGAACGATTCTGCTTCCAAAGTTAAAATTATAACTAGATAAAACGTGCTTCAAAGATTTATTTCACGATTTTATTTTAAATTATTACCACAAAAAATAAACTTGAATTGTAAAACAAAAATCTTCCCCAAAATAGTTTTAATTTGATACTTCGTTGAAAAAGAATTCTTTGAAAATGAAATACAAAATTATTTATTTCCACCAAGAAGACCGCCAAGAATACCCATAAGACCGCCTCCGGCGCCCTGGTTTCCTTGAGATTGTTTGTTAGAGAAAAATCCAACTACATCATCAACGGCACTTCCATCACCATTCTGATCGAGGAAAGAAGCAAAACCTTTCGAGCCCCCGGATTGTTCATTCTTACTTTTTGTCAGATAGCCCATGATTAATGGAGCAACCATTGGAATAATTTTGGCTGCAGTGCCGCTATCAAGATTAAAATTTTTTGTTAGTACATCTGTTATCTGTGAACCGGAATTTCCCAGTAACCCGCCAAGGTTTGAATCAAAGTTTTCTTTCGTTGCCATTTCATCTATATGACTGTCAACGTTATCGAGAATGTTCGGATCACCATATTTATTTAATATATGGTCGACTCTCTCCTGTCCTCCATTATTTTCACTTTGCTTTTTTAATCCGCCGAGAATCATAGGCGCTAATATTGGAATTGCTTGATTGATAATATTCGGATCTATTCCAAGTGAGTTACCAATCTTTTCAGTTGCACCTCCACTTAAGTTTCCGAGTAGACCGCTTAAAAAATCTGACATTACATTACTCCTTCTTGATTTTATTTTTTAAAATGGATTTTTTATAATTTACCGAATTAAATAAACTATCGCAGTAATTAAATTGATATAAAAAAGTTATTCCATTCCAACTGTCGTTACCAGTTCCATCCGACCGGTGGAGTTATCAGTTAAACCTTTCGAAAAATACTGACTTTTAAATAATAAATTTAAATGTATACTTTTTTGAAATAAGAAATTTTATATTGAGGAGAAGGTATTTTCTAATTACAGGA
>JBBSDT010000243.1:0-5329 GCA_038240405.1 Ignavibacteria bacterium | reverse complement strand
TGCTAAATTTAGCTTGATTTGTTATAATTTACCACTATTATTTTCAAAACTCTTTACTTCCCCTCCCGACCTTTCTTCAAACTTTTCTTTGTGCTAAAAACCTTTTTTGGTTAGTTTTCTTTGAAATGACATTCAAACTAATTAAAATAAATTCAATCATGAAAAACAAAAACAAACTTTTTATTTTAGGAATAATATTTTTTCTTTGTTCCTTTTTTGCGAACAGCCCTGCAGAACAGATTCAGTATAAGAATTTAGAAACAATAAAATAGGAATCAGCTCCCCGGATGCAGACCAGCTTGGAAACACTTACGTATGAACGTGTTTATAAAGGAGGAATTTGGTGGATATATGTATATGACGGAGGAAAACTGATTGATCAATACCCTGAGTAGAGGGAGTAGCTATTTCCAACCGCAGGATTGGTTCTGGGGGGAATCAATTCTGCGAGCTATTCCTTCTGCACGAGTAATAGGAAAGATATTAATTCAGACTTTAGTTTATTAATTTCACAATTTTTTTCAACAAATATCAGAAGATTCAAACTATAAAAGTTATTTTAAAATAAGATTCAGAGCACGCGTTAAGTGTTAAAAAACTTTGCAATTCCCAATTCCCCTTCAATAATGTTTTGTTTTAAAGGGTTATGTTATTCGCTTTAAGAGTAGAACTCCAGACTCAGACCTGATAAATATTTTTCTTTAAGCAAGAAAAATACCGGGGTTAATTTAGTACAGATTTCAGAAAGAGGACTAATTAAAGGCATACAATAGGCCGGATTTTATCCAAATGGGATAATTTTAAGGAATTAAGTGGCGAAGCTTTCCTAAAATACAAAAATGTTATCCAATTTAATCTTATAGCCTATGTTCTATCAAAGCTTATTGCGGAATGATTTTCGCGATAAAGTTAATGGAATTATTATATGCAACCAGTATATCAGTCAGATCCGTATTATAATCCCCGTTAATATCAGTACGGACATATCCTGATGCAAAATTGACTGCATCATTGTAAATTAAAATTATGTCCGACAAATCTATTATTCCATCCTGATCGACATCGCCGCTGAAGAATCCAAATTTACTTAGAGTTGAAGATAACTGTAATTCATTATTTCCAAAAGCCTGTGATGATGAACCTGAAAAGTCAAAATCAGCGCCTGAATTTATAAAGGTTATCGGGACTGAGCTCCAGGTTTCAATGGAGTTTCGGTGCTTTACTTCAAGGTAATATGAAACTCCGTTGAGGGTATGACGGAATAATAATACAGCTTTACCCGAATTGTTTAAATATGCTTTCGAAGAATCTGCTATTGCATAAGGCGAATCTGCGTTCCTTAAATAAACTTTTATAGAATCTCTAATCATGATATCATTTGGGTTTCGATAAAAACCCTGAATCAGTAATGTAAGCTTAAGAGTTTTCAGGTTAGAAATTCCTATTCCGTTATAAACGAATGCTTTGCCTTCATCCGTTTGGCCGTTATCATAATTTATACTTCCGATTATAATATCAGAAATGCTGTTGCCATTTATATCCCCGGCTGTTGACACCCAATATCCAAACAATGCTCCGGGCTGATTGCTTTCGGCTGTCCAGTCAGCTACACCCGAAAGCCCGGAAGGAGATCCTCTATAAACATAGACTCTGCCCTCATCTGTCTCTCCGTTATCATACCGATAAGATCCGATTATTACATCAGAAAATCCATCGCCATCTATGTCACCGGCAGAAGAAACCGAAACTCCAAACCGTGCATTGATCTGATCACTTTCCGCTGTCCAACCAGCAGTGTTGGATAAACCGTTTTGAGATCCATAATATACAAATGCTCTTCCTTCATCAGCCTGGTTATTATCATATAAAAACGAGCCAATAATTACATCTGAAAACCCGTCACCATTTACATCTCCTGCGCCGGAAACAGAAAAACCAAACTCAGCACCGGGTTGATTACTTTCTGCAGTCCAGGTTGCAACATTCGATAATCCGCTTGGCGATCCTGAATAAACAAATGCTCTTCCTTCATCTGATTCTCCATTATCGTAAAGCCAGGCGCCAATGATCACATCACTGTATCCGTCTCCATTTACATCGCCGGCATTTGAAACGGAAATACCAAATTGCGCATCTGTCTGGTCACCTTCGGCAGTCCAATCAGGATTTTGGGGTGGTCCTTTTGATGAGCCATAGTACACAAACACCTTTCCTTCACCTGATTGCCCACCATTATAGGTTTGAGCTCCTATCATTACATCGGAATAGCCGTCTCCGTTAACGTCCCCCGCCGATGAGACTGAAACACCGAAGTGAGCGCCAGACTGATTACTCTCTGCACTCCAGTTGGGTGTTAAAGAAAGACCTGCCGCTGAACCAAAATAAACAAAAACTCTTCCTTCATCTGTCTGGCCGTTATCATAATTTTGAGATCCAACTATTACGTCGGAGTATCCATCGCCATTTACGTCTCCGGCACATGCTGCGGAATAAAGATAAGCAAAATTCTGGTTTGTCTCAGCAGTCCAGTTTGCTGAATCAGAGAGCCCGTTAGCCGATCCGTAATAAACATATACTCTTCCTTCATCTGTTTGTCCGTTGTCATAGAACGCCGCAGTTACAATTACGTCAGAATATCCGTCTCCGTTGACATCACCTGCTGATGCGACCGAACATCCGAACCTTGCACCGGGCTGATTGCTTTCTCCTGACCAGGAAGGCGTTGGAGACAAATGGTAAATCGCAGGAGGATAAACCTCATTTTCTTCAGCGTTAACAATGTTTAAATTTATATTATAATTTTTCCCGGAAGGATGATTATACCATCCATTAAGTATTCGTTTGTCATGTAAATCTTCTTTCTTCTCAATAGATTTATTGAAAGTTTGAGGAGAGGGACAAAACAATTTGAAATTGTTAGTACTTAAATCAGAAAAAACATTACTATAAACATTATTAATAAAAGAAGATAAGGTTAATGCAATTGGAAATATTAAAAGTAAATGCTTCATATTAAACCAGAAACAGTTTGAGGATAGATTTATTAGAATATAAATTTTTATATCAACAAATAAAATTATATTTGGGTGCAATTCTACTAACTAACCTAACTAACTGCACCAACGTGTAAAATGTTATTTAAAATATTATTTATATTAAATTAACATTCAATATAATTAATATTAAGCATACTCTTCATGTGGCACAACCCTTCCATGTCTGTACAAAACACTTTCTACTTCCCAAGCCCTGGATCGGGTAGGTTTAATTGGATCCCCCTCTAAAGATCGCGGGGATGACAAGTGTAAAGCTAGTTTTGACCAAAGAAAGATTTTCGCAGAATTCATCTTTCCCAAGCTGGGGCTTGGGAAAGAGAAAATGTTTTGAGAAGTTAAATATTTGAGACACTCTTCCAGGGTCCCGGATGTTGCTTCTTTACGGAGTTATCTTAGTTACAAAATTATTCGAATTATTATCAGCAATCACCAGACCTGAGAGATCTGCAAAATTATCTCCATTCAAATCCGTAGCAATATATCCGGTTCATGATGAAGGTAAAAATTGCAGAAGATGGCTAGAGTGATTTAAATCTTATGGGATTCTTGAAGCGTATAAAAATAAAGCCGGTCAGAATATGCATCTGACCGGCTTCGATAAATCTATAGTTACGTCTTTATAAAAGTTCGTAACTTTATTACTTATTCAATTTTATTATGGAGTTATCTTTCCAACAAAATTAGCTGCATTGTTATATGCTATTGTAAGATCTGAAAGATCCACAAAAAGATCTCCGTTAACATCCGTTACTACATATCCTGATACAAAATTACTTGCATCATTATAAATAGCTATGATATCAGTGAGGTCTACGCTTCCATCCTGATTTACGTCTCCGCTGTATATGGCATATTTAGAACCCTTCAATACTTCATTATTTCCGAAAGCCTGAGAAGCAGAAGTTGTAAAGTCATAATTTATTTTACTTCCTGCTGCAAATACGACTCCCGAGGCACTCCATGTTTCAATACTATTTCTGTGTTTAACTTCTATATAATATGTACCTGCAGGAGCGTGAGTGAAAAAGAACTCTCCGGTAAATCCTACAGAATCTATAACTCCCTTTGCTGAATCTACTTTAGCAAAAGGTGAGGTATTATTTCTCAGATAAGCAGTTACGGTATCTCTTAGGCTCATCCTGTTTGTCGTAGAATTATAAAATCCTTCAATAATCATTGTAAGATTTAATTCAGTACTAAATCCAGCGGTCGAATCAGTAAACATTTCTGTAGTTGTAATAGTCGCTGATCCATTATATCCACCTGCACAAACAAGTCTTAAGGATTTATTACTAACGGCTGCACCACTTTGTCCTGCAGTCCATGCTGTAGGTTTATTTGGCATTGCTGTCCATGTATTAGCTCCCGGACTGTAAACCAGGCATACATTTGAAACACTGGTGAAAGGAATTAATGTGCTTCCACCTGTAACTATTATACCTTTGTTACCCCATGAATGCGCATCAAACCTAAACATACCAGCTGCTACAGGCGCAGGAAGAGACGCTCCTGTAGTCCAGGTAATTACACTTCTGTCGGTCTGACTTATTACGCCTCTGTATACTGTGTTAACTATTGCAGCTCCATCAACACCTCCTACATAAACAAGTGTATCTCCTGATAATGCAAAACCACCACCAAATCTGATTGCGGGCATCGGAGTAGCAGTTCTCCATGAATTGGACTTGGAGTTGTACAATATTACCTGTGCCAACGTTGATGTTCCGTCATAACCACCGGCAACGTAAATAAGACTATCCTGATATCCGGCTCCTTTAGCCCACCCTAAGACTGTCGGAAGGGAAGCTCTGGTCACCCAGGCATTACTATTAATATCATATTTATAAA
The DNA here is from genome assembly GCA_038240405.1 of Ignavibacteria bacterium. Taxonomy (GTDB): domain Bacteria; phylum Bacteroidota; class Ignavibacteria; order Tepidaquicellales; family Tepidaquicellaceae; genus JAGPCH01. The sequence goes on along the minus strand of JBBSDT010000243.1, from coordinate 425 downwards.
AATCTGACGTGTAATTAGGATCAACAGTCGAACCACCGATACTATAAATAGAGTCTTTTAATCTTGCAGATCCAAATCTGTCTTTTCCTAAAGGTAAATTTGCTGCAGCAGTCCATGTATTTGTTCTTATGTTATATTTTTGAACTGAGTTTGTAGCCAGTTCTCCACCGAGTACATAAACCCATCCTGTATCATTCCTTGAATAACCAACGCCTGTACCCAGATCTCTGCCCAGCGGCATCGGAGCTTCTGTCGCCCAATAAAATACAGTGACATTTACAGTAGTAGTCAATGTATCGTTACTTGGATTAGCATCTCCTGCTAACTGGGTAAATACCTTTATTGTATAAACACCAACAGTAGGAGTCCATGTAGCAAAATTAACATTTTGAGTAGCATTAGGAGCTAATGAAGTAACAGTTTGT
>JBBSDT010000242.1:0-5341 GCA_038240405.1 Ignavibacteria bacterium | reverse complement strand
GTTTTTTCTCCCGCATTTTGGAATTTCCTTTCTTTAAGTTTACAAATATAAGAATTTTGAAATTCCATTTCCACTTGAAGCATTACAATACAAGTTAACCTATACAAAATTATCGGGTTTTATTCTATTTGTCAAAGGAAAAATTTTCTTGTTTCTGAAAGTGGAGGAATAAACAAAACTGCGCAGAGGCTTACCAACAGCGGGTTTGTGGAATAATGAAACATGACGATTTTTGTTGGGATTTGGTTCAGAAGGAATTACAAAATACGCTCTGTATTCGTCCAAGAATATTCTTTTAAAATGTATAATTATATTTAACATTGCTGATTAGATTCCGCTTCCGCGGGAATGACAGGTAGCTGGGAGCGCGAGGAGAGGTTGCTTCGGCGTCCCTAGTATTCGGAACTCCTCGCAAAGAGAACTTTTTCTTTTAATTTTGACAATACAGTACCAATTCATAATACTCAATACCCAATACAAAATACTCAATACAAAATACTCAATACTCAATACAAAATACCCAATACTCAATACACTCCGTAGAATTGAGCAAATAAAATTAAATTGATTAATAAATATTATTTTCAAAGATTGACAGTAAACTCAAATTAAAAATATGAACAAAGCTCAACATGAGAAAGAAGACCATGAAAGTCTCGTATCAGTTTTTGAAACAGGCAATGAAGCTGTGGTATCAGTTGTAAAGTCTATTTTGGATGAAGCAAAGATAAGATACCTTGCTAAGGGAGAAGGAGTCCAGGACTTATTTGGTGTCGGTGTGCTGGGAACAGGCTTTAACCCTGTAACCGGTCCCGTTGTTTTTCAAGTGATGCCGGAAGATGCTGAATATGCAAAAGAGCTTTTAAAAGATGTTACAGATAATTGACTGAGCCCCCAAAATACAAATCAGCTAACGTGTATAAAATACAGGTTGGCTTTTTTTATTCTGTTAATTTTATTATCTAACTATAACCTTATGATAGAATTAAAATATGGTTTATTCGTGTCATTTCTATTGTTCATATGGATGACAATTGAATACACACTGCTTGTCCCTAATTATTATATTATTGGATCTTATATAGGTATTATTGCTATTCTTATTCCAATAGTAGGAATATATCGTGGAATAAAGGAGCGAAGAGATAAATCAAATTTCGGTTATATAAGGTTTAAGGATGCATTCAGAACAGGAATTGTAATTACATTTATAATTGCAGTTTTTGTGGTGCTATTCACTTACGTTTATTATTCATTCATTAATCCTGATTTTGTAAATTATCTTGCTGCAGCGACGGAAAAAAATCTTATTCAAAAAAATGCAGGAAGGGATGAAATAAACGCAGCCGTCACTGTTGTAAGGTATCAGTTCAGTTTTAATGTTCAGATAATTCAACAGCTTTTGTTTGTACTCCTCGGAGGGGCAACCATTACTTTAATAGTAGCAACGTTATTAAAAAAGGTCAAGAAAGTCAGGCCGGCACAAAGTTAATTTCCATACCATTTATGAAAAATATATGTGTCTTCTGCGGATCCGGCTCAGGAAAAGACCCATCTCACCTTGTATCGGCTCAAATGCTTGGTAAAATCATTGCAAGACAGGATCTGACACTTGTTTACGGAGGCGGAAATATCGGAATCATGGGAGAGATTGCAAACACAGTCCTGCAATATAACGGAAAGGTTATCGGAGTCATTCCACAGGATCTAGTAGCGAGAGAAGCGGCTTTGAATGATGTCACAGAGTTGATAATCGTAAAATCAATGCATGAGAGGAAAGCAATGATGTCACAACTTTCAGACGGCTTCATTGCGATGTCAGGAGGCATAGGAACATTTGAAGAGTTTTTCGAAGTATGGGCGTGGGCACAGCTTGGTATCCATGAAAAACCCATTGGTCTTTTTAATATTAAAAAATATTACACAAAGTTAATTGATTTTTTTGAGTGATGCTGCAGATGAAGGCTTCATCAGGCAGGACAATCTGAATATGGTTATAACCGAGAACGATCCCGAAAGATTGATCCAAAAAATGAAAGATTTTATACCTGTTTCTGTTAGAAAATGGATAGATATTGATGAGATCTGAATAGATGTGTAGCTAAGCCTTCCCTTTCACCTGCAAAAACGAACAATTGAACATTCAGCATCTGAGAAAATATTGCTTATCCAAAAAAGGAGGTATAGAGGACTTTCCTTTCGACGATGTAACTCTGGCATTTAAAATTGGAGGAAAAATTTTTGCCATAACATCGTTTAATATCCCGTTAAGTGTTAATTTGAAATGCGATCCTGAACTGGCTGCCGAGCTTCGTGAAAGATATGATGACGTTCAGCCCGGTTATCACATGAATAAGAAACATTGGAATACAGTAATTTTCGAAGGTAAGATTAATGACACTGAATTAAAAAAAATGGTTGATCATTCATATGTGCTTGTTGTGAAGGGCCTGAGCAAGAAACAAAAAGAAGAATTGAGAAAATCAGATTGAATGGATTTTTATCTTTAGTTTGATTTTTCAGAATCTTGAATTTTTGTTTAAATGATTTCCACACACCAATCTGCTCACCTCGCCCGTGGCAAAGAGTTTGTCTCAAAACTAACCTACTACTTACAAAGCCCCAACTTTGTAAGTAAAATTTGCGCAGAAATTTAACTTTCCCAAGCTAGGGCTTGGGAAAGAGAGATGTTTTGAGACGAACTCCAAAGCGGGGAGACCGGGATGAAGATAAAAGAGGCACAAGAAAGGATTTAGAATATAATAATCTTCGGGGTTTTTGAAAAACACTTTCATTTCTAATTAGTAACGATGATAAAAAAGCTTGAGCTTGTCTTATTCCCGGAGGATGCAAATGATGATAAAAAATTAAACAGACTTGTTGAAGAAAAATTAAATATAAGCAAAAGTGTTGTTTATGAAATTGTAAAAGTAAAAAGTTCTCTTGATGCCCGCAGCAAAACTCCCCGGTTCATTTATACACTGGAAGTTTACATTGACGAATCTCCCCCGCTTCAGCCCGTAATAAAAGACAGCTATAAATCTGTTTCAAATAAAAAACGGGTAAACATTATAGGCGCAGGTCCGGCCGGATATTTTGCTGCTCTTGAATTAATTGAAAACGGGATCAAGCCTGTGATTTATGACAGAGGAAAAGATGCAAGGACACGCCGGAAGGACCTCAGGGCAATTCAACAGTTCAGCAAGGTGGATCCGGATTCCAACTACTGTTTTGGCGAAGGCGGAGCAGGAACATATTCCGATGGTAAGCTTTACACGCGATCGCATAAAAGAGGAGACATTCAAAAAGCACTAAGGATACTGGTTGAACATGGAGCAAAATCAGATATACTTGTTGATACCCATCCTCACATTGGATCAAACAAGCTTCCCGGGGTGGTCCAAAACATTCGAGAAACGATCTTAAGCTTTGGGGGCGAAATAAATTTTAATTCCAGAGTTACTGATATGATTATTCAAAACAGTAAGATAGCCGGAATAATCATAAATGATGATAAAGAGTATTTTGCGGATGCCGCGATATTAGCTACCGGGCATTCTGCAAGAGATATCTTTTATTTATTGAAGAAAAAAAATATTTCTATCGAGGGAAAGCCATTTGCAATAGGTATCCGCATTGAACATCCGCAGGATTTAATAGATGAGATTCAGTACCGGCAGAATCCGCGAAGTGAGTTTCTTCCCGCGGCAAGTTATAAATTGGCAGCCCGGATAAACGGAAGAGGAGTTTTTTCTTTTTGCATGTGCCCCGGCGGATTAATTGTGCCTTCAGCTACCTCACCCGGGGAATTAGTAGTTAATGGTATGTCAATGTCGAGGAGGGATTCGAAATTTGCAAACTCCGGTATTGTTGTGGCGGTTGATGAAGATGATTTCCAAGGTTTTGAGCATTACAAGGAGCTGGCGGGTTTGGAGTTCCAAAAAGCTCTTGAAAAGAAGTTTTTTGAAGCGGGAGACGGCTCCCAGAAATCGCCTGCCCAATCTATGAATGATTTTATAAATGGAAAGTTAACTTCCGTCTTAAAAGATACTTCTTACATACCCGGTATTTATAGTTGTTTATTAAATACCTTATTACCGCCGGGTCTATCAGAAAGATTAAAGCTGGCGCTTATTCAATTCGGAAAAAAGATGAGAGGATATCTGAGTGAAGAAGGAGTTTTGATCGGTCTTGAATCAAGAACCAGTTCTCCTGTTAAAATTCCCCGGAACCCGGAAACTTATGAGCATATTGAAATAAAAAATCTCTATCCCTGCGGTGAAGGCGCCGGTTATGCGGGAGGAATTATATCAGCAGCTCTTGATGGTCAGAATGCTGCGAAGGCAATTTCACAAAAATTGAATATTTAGAATTAAAATTATTGTGTCCAGCAAAATCTATTTCAAGTTAAGGAACATTTTTATTCAGCTTTTGCAAAGAAGTTACACAGTACTTTTAGCAATAGAAGATCCGTATTCAGAATCCTGATTGGATCCTTCACTTCACTTCGCTGCGCTCCGTTCGTTCAGGATGACAAAAAGGGATTAACTTTTAACTATAAAACTTTTACTAACGCTTTCAAATTGAAATTTTTAACCCGCTAGTAATGTCAATAATCAAAGGCAGATTATTTCCAATTAAACCATAATAACATGACAATAAAAAAAGTATCCATTGAGGATCTTGGTAAAGTGGTTACGCTATTCGATCTTTATAGGCAATTTTATAATCAGAAATCAGATGTGCATTCGGCAGAGAAATTTTTATCAGAAAGAATCCGGAACAATGAATCCATAATATTTCTGGCTACTGAGGAAACTGGCAATCTGGCAATAGGATTTGTCCAGCTTTATCCTTTATTCTCTTCAGTCGGAATGAAACCTGTTTGGTTACTTAACGACCTTTATGTTCATTCAGATTACCGTAAGCAGGGAGTAGCGGAAGCTCTGATAAAAATATCTGCTGAGTTTGCCAAAAAAACTAATTCATCCGGTATTATACTGGAAACGCAAATTTCAAATGTTAATGCACAAAAATTATATGACAAATTAGGATTTAAGAGAGATGAAGAGCATTACTATTATTCTCTGGAATTAGAGAATTGAGTTATGATGAAATGTTAAAGAGTTGCTTCTTATCGCTGAGTCCCGCATTCAAGTTCAGATAAATGAGGAGACTCAGCCCTGACGGTGAATGTTAATGCACAAAAATTATATGACAAGTTAGGATTTAAGAGAGATGAAGAGCCTTACTATTATTCTCTGGAATTAGAGAATTGATTATGATGAAATGTTAATGAGTTGCTTCTTGTTGCTGTGTCTTGTACTTATATTTATTTAAT
>JBBSDT010000241.1:0-5345 GCA_038240405.1 Ignavibacteria bacterium | reverse complement strand
TGCAGAGTTGCTGATGAACAGAATACTTTCTATTCCTCTCTGCACAAAACATTCCAAAGAGGATCTGAATTATGTCGTCGAATGCCTGATACATATTTTCGCAAAGAAGCTTGCGCATAGTAAAATTTTAGCTTAAAATTATTTTAATATGTCGAAAATATTAATTACAGGCGGAGCGGGAAATATTGGTTCTTTCATAGTTGACCAATGCCTTGAGCTTGGACATACTGTTGTAGCTGTAGATAATTTTTATAACGGCAAATATCGGAACATATGCAAACATATCGACAACAGATCTTTCGAACTCGAAACAATAGATATTGGAAGCAGTGAAATGATTAATTATGTTTTTGAAAAACATAAACCGGATTATGTATCTCATCAGGCTTCTTTAATGATATTAGACTCGAACAAATTTCCCCGTAAGGCCATTGAAACCAATATACTGGGGACATTTAATATCATTCAGGCATGCCATGAATATGGTATCAAAAAGCTCACCTATGGCTCGTCGGCATCTGTTTATGGAAATCCCCGATGTGTACCTGTAACAGAAGATCATCCTTTTGACAATCAAACTCTCTATGGCGCAACAAAGATTGCCAAAGAAGCATTAATGACTTCCTGGGCTTTTTCTCACAATGTTCCTTTTGTCGGCTTCCGGTATTTTAATATTTACAGTGAAAGACAGGGACTCGGGGCATTTTATACCCAGGTATTTCAAAAATGGATTCATGCAATACATAATGGTGAAGAGATTACTATGTATGGAGACGGAGAGCAAACTCTTGACCTCGTGCATTCATCCGATGCGGCACGGGCAAATGTGCTTGCAATGTTTAATGATGAGGTTATCAATGAACATTTTAATGTCGGCACAGGAACCGAAACAAGCTTAAAGGAGGTGCTTGCGCTAATGGAAAAGCTTCTTAATAAAAAAGCGCGGGTGAGACATATCGAAGCTGATCCCCACCTGGTTAAAAGAAGATGTTCTTCTATAAAAAAAATTAAAGACATGCTGGGCTTCGAACCCCGTATTACTGTTGAAGAAGGAACAAGAAAATATATTCAATATTTGTTTGAAGGAAAAATCTGATGCTTTATAATAAACGTCACATTTATATCAGATCACCGTTGCGAATAAGCTTTGTTGGAGGCGGAACCGATCTGGAATCGTTTTATATGCAGGGAGAAAACGGACACGTTGTTTCATCGACAATAGATTTATATAATTACGTTTCTATCAAAGACATGTTTGATTCGAATGTCAGAGTTCATCATGCTGAGATTGAGACCGAATCAATCACAAGCCGGATTAAACACGCATACAGCAGAACAGCATTAGAGCATTTTGGAATATTCAAGGGTATAGAAGTGATACTGACCTCCGATGTAATGACAACAGGCAGCGGACTCGGAGCTTCGTCGGCGATGATGAGCAGTCTTATACTCGGATGCTGCACCTTAAGAGATAAAAAAATTAAGAATAACCATAATCATTCCGAATTAACATACGAACTCGAATCAGAAGCCGGAACATACGGCGGAAGGCAGGATCAATATGCGACTGTCTTTGGCGGATTTAACACTATAATTTTCGGTAAAAATAAGACTGAAGTAAGAAAAATCAAGCTTGCAAACGAAAACCTAAAACAGCTTGAAGAACGAATGTTTCTGGTTTTTACTAACATGGCGAGAGAGGTAAAAAGCATTCAGACAAATCTAGGAATGAATTCGATGAACAACGGCAAAAGAAAATATTTCCATGAGCTCCTTAGTTTATCACATGAATTTCTAAAAACATTAGAATCAAAAAATCTCAACTTCAACGAGATCGGGAAGCTTTTGCATGAAAGCTGGTTATTGAAAAAATCAACCAACAATGATACTTCAAACCAATTCATAGACCAGCTGTACAATACATTAAGAGAAAAAGGAGTAATAGGCGGAAAAGTGCTGGGAGCTGGCGGAGGCGGCTTTCTGCTTGCCTTTGCAAAAGATTCTAAAATGAGAGAGAAAATTAAATATGAACTTTATCCTAATTTTATAGCGCTCGATGTTAAATTCAGCAATAAAGGAACCGAGGTTTTATGGAAGAATTTCTAGGAGTTCTCTTTTGTGGCGGGAAAGGTGTCCGTCTCCGGGAAATTACCAGGTATATTTCCAAATCTTTTATTCCTGTTTACGATACTCCTGCTTTCAGTTTCGGCCTGGAACTGTTAAAAAGATCCGGACTTATAAATAAGATCATCATTCTTACCAATTCCGAAAACAATTCATTATTAAGTCAAACCGGCTGCAGAACCATTATTCAAAACGATGAAGAAGTAAATGACATGTTTAGCGGGTGGGATTATATTAAAAAAGTGACCAATACCAAAAAAAACGGGGTTTTGTTTCCGGGAGATAATATATGCGAAATAAACATTGATAAACTAATCCGTAAATTCGTCAAAACTAAAACAGATTTTCTTTTTTCTATCCGGAAAATTAAAGATAAAAAAAAACTTTCAGAGATGGGAAGCTTTGATATAAAGAAAAAGAGGTTTCATTATAAGAATCCTGATGTTTCCACCGGCTACGGTGTTATTGCGCCTTATATAATACGGAATACAATGTCGAACGATCTGTATGCAAATATTTTCGAACTTCAAAATGCGCATATAGAATTCCATGAAGGATATTGGTTTGATATAGGTGATTATGACAGCATAGTTGAGGCGGGCAAATGGCGGCAAAAAAATAAATGAAATGAGTTTTGAAATTAATAATAAATTTTGTTTCAAAGCTAGGCGTAGATTCCCTTTCAAGACTGATTGGATTTATAACGCTGCCGATAATTACAAGATCTTTAGGACCGGAGGGATACGGACTATTTACGTACCTGTTTGTAATCTTATCTTACTTCGGATTTTTCATTGATTTTGGCTACCTTAACTACGGTACAAACAAACTTTGTGAAAAGACAGAAAGCAGAATCGTAATCGGAAAGATCATTTCACTTCAGCTTTTAACTCTAATATTTTCATATATTGTACTTATAATTGCAGCTTATTTTATTTTCGACTCAGGCAAATATTTTCTTCTGCTGATCTTCTCCCTTACATTTTTCTCGCAGGTATTTGCGATCAAATATTTTTATCTGGCTGAAAATAAATTATACTACAATTCAATTTCGGAACTAAGCGGTCAGATAATATATGCAGTTTTAATCTTTATTCTGTTTGTCAAATATCCGTCTGTTTTTACCTTAATAATCTTCTCTGTTATTCAAACAGCAGTTACATCGATTTTTTTGATCATACCATATCTAAGAAAAAACAGAATAGAAATTAATCTGAATTTCAAAGATAACATCAAAACACTTAAGGAGGCATATAAGCTTGGATTAGCCTCTAAAGCCGAGGGATTAACGACTTCATTAATTATATTATGTATAGGTATATTTTTGAATGATGAATCCGTAGGGTTATACAACGCTTCCTATAAAATTTATTTAATTCTCCTTACTGTTATTCAGGGGATGAGTTATGCTCTTATGCCAATGCTGTTGAGCAGCGTTAAGAAGAAAAACAAAATCCGAAAGATATGCCTTATATTTTATTCTTATGTAACAGCAGGAATTATTTTATTTCTGGTGACTTTTTTGTTTTCCGGAAAAATAATTTCGATTTTATTTGGAGACAAATTTTTAAACTCAGTTCCTATTTTAGAAGGGTTCTCATTTACAATTTTAATCTGGCCAACGGTAATGTTTTTCGGGCTGATAATACTTGCATTCAATAAATATAACTATATTTTGATAATTTCGATTTTTTCTGTTATATTTTCTATAATATTTTCAATTATATTAATCAATATTTTCGGAGTAACCGGAACCGGCTTTATTCTTTCTTTAGTCGCCATAGGTACAATAATTATGAGCATTTTCTTTTTACGTAAAATAACTCTCACAGAAAATCTTAACATGAAAGAATTTTTTTCTTTTACCAATGCGATACATGAGTTTAAAAACATTATTTTTAAAAAAAAGGATAGTACGGAGCTGCAGTGAATGATGGAGGTTTTCAATACAAATGATTAATATAAAATGGAAAAGCAGATGAATGTAATATTGTTTGGTTTTACAGGTCTGGGAAGCGCTGTGCTGCGGGGACTTTTGAATGAGCCGTCAGTAGATGTTACATCAGTATTTACGAAAAAATATTCTTACCCATATCCGTTTTATAAGGAAATACAAATTCAGGAACTCTGTAATGAGAAAGATATAGAGTGCTATTCGGATAAAAAAGTGAATAGTAATGAGGTTGTCAATCTGATAGAAAATCAAAAACCTGATTTGATAATAGTTTCATCATTTAACCAGATCATTTCCAGGAAAGTTATAGAAATTCCGACATTGGCAATTTTAAATGTCCATCCGTCTTTGTTGCCCTGTTACAGAGGTCCCTTCCCCGATCAGGCTGTATTACTTAATGGAGAAAACAAAACCGGTGTAACGGTACATTATCTTACTGAAGCGCTGGATTCGGGCAACATTCTTCTACAGAAAAGTCTGGAAATAGATCCTGCTGATAATTACTGCACACTTAAGAAAAAATTAGCGGACTTAGCAATGGAAATAATTCCTGAAATAATAAAACTTTTCTCAGGAAGCCAAAAACCTGAAGGAACGAAACAGGATGACGCGAAAGCTTCATTTTTTTCCAGACCAAATGCTGAAGACGGATACCTCGAAACCGAAAAAAATATAGAGACAATTAAAAATAAAATCCGTGCATTAAATCCTTTTCCCGGAACATCTATACTTGTTAACAATCAAAGGATAAAAGTTGACAGGATGGAAATACCAGATATGCAAAATTCAAACCACGGTAAGAAGGAGTTAGATGAATACGTTGATATCATAATAAACTCAACGTTTGTGAAATTGCACAAAACAAAAATAAACTCTTTTAATTGAAATAATAATTTCGCAGGTATGAATGTAGTTATAATGCAGCCGTTTTACTTATTTCTAAGAAAACATTTTCACCTGATACAAAAAGCTGATTTATATATTTTTATGGATGATGTCCAGTTTGTTAAGAACGGACACCATAACCGCAACAGGATCAAAAGCCCTGAAGGGCTCACCTGGCTTACTGTGCCTGTGTTGCATAAGGGCAGATCGGGTCAATATCTTATGGATACGGAAATTGACAATAAGACTAACTGGAGGAAAAAACATTGGCAGAGAATTAAGTACAATTATTCAAAGTCAGCTTTTTTCCTGAACTATTCCAATTTCTTTGAAGATATTTACAACCGCGACTGGCAGAAACTCGTTGACCTTAATATTCATC
>JBBSDT010000240.1:0-5373 GCA_038240405.1 Ignavibacteria bacterium | reverse complement strand
GATTGTAAGAAAAAAGATATTTAAATAATCCGCAATTTGCGCGAAAGTAATCCAAATAAGTTCCTAAACATTGTTGCCGCTCTATTTTTAATTGGATTTATATTCTTTGTTTTAAAAGAACTGCAAGCAATTTTACTGCCCTTATTCATTGCACTTATAGTATCATTTGTTTTTTTGCCTTTTTATAATTTTCTGGTAAGCAAGAAGTTACCACCTGCAATTGCAATTATAATTGTAGTAGTTAGCATAATTCTAATCTCAAATATTGCCAGTGTATTTATCCTGACAAGCTTAAATACATTTTCCTCGGAGTTTCCAAAATACGAACAAAAATTCCTCGGAATATATGATGGTTTGATCACAAAGTTTAATTTGTCCCCACAGGAAACGGAAAGCCTTCATAAATCTCTGGACATTAGAAAATTATTAGCAGATGGCTCTCTTACATCAACTATCACAGGATTATTCTCCAGTATCACAGGCTTAATGGGAAATTATATTCTGATAATTTTTTATGTAATCTTTCTTCTCTCCGAGACCAAGAGCATACAGCGGAGGATCAATGCGGCTTTTTCTGAAAAAAATGAAGCTGCATTAAATAAGACTATATCTGATATTTTCTCAGGGGTAAAAGATTACATAGCAGGCAAAACTCTCCTTAGTTTTATGCAGGCAGTATTGATAGGTACAATTCTCTGGATATGCGGTGTGGATTTTTTTGTTATATGGGGTTTTATGTTTTTCCTGTCCGATTTTATTCCAAACATAGGATCCTTGATTGTAACAGTTTTGGTTGCCATCACAATGCTACTGCAGTTTAATGGTCTTACCTTACCAATTATAATTGTTGCCGTATTGATTGTCATTCAAAACCTGAAAGGAAATATTATAGAGCCGAAAGTTTTCGGACAAAGACTTGATCTCAGTCCCCTGCTGCTTTTGTTTTCATTAATATTCTGGGGATATATCTGGGGAATAATAGGCATGATTCTGTCAGTCCCGATTATGAGCATGATTAAAATTATTTTTATGAATATCCCCCAGACCAAGCCGTATGCAATAATGATGAGCAATGATGCTATTGCTACAAAGAGAAAAATCAAAAAAAATCTAAATTAAATAAATAATATTCCGCAGTAGCGGAAAGGAGGCAAAGTAAATGACCATTAATAAAAAATTAAATAACTGGGTTGACGAATGCGCAAAATTATGCAAGCCTGAACAAATACATTGGTGCGATGGCTCCGAAGAGGAATATAAAAAATTGGCTGATATGCTTATTAAAAAAGGCTCTATAATAAAATTGAATGATACCAAGAGACCAGATAGCTACTTTGCAATTTCAGATCCCAATGATGTGGCAAGAGTTGAAGACCGTACTTTTATTTGCTCAATTAAAAAAGAAGATGCGGGACCCACAAATAACTGGATGGAACCTGATAAGATGAAGAATATTCTTAGTAATCTGTTTGATGGATGTATGAAAGGAAGGACTATGTATGTAATTCCTTATAGTATGGGTCCTCTTGGCTCAAAAATTTCTCATATCGGTGTGGAAATTACTGATTCCCCGTATGTAGTGATGAATATGAGAATTATGACAAGGATAGGCAAAAAAGTTTTAGAAGTTCTTGGTGACGGAAATTTTGTTCCATGCTTGCACTCCGTTGGATATCCTTTAACTGAAGAAAGAGAAGATGTTCACTGGCCGTGCAATGAAACCAAATATATTGTTCACTTTCCTGAAGAAAGGAGCATTTGGTCATTCGGCAGCGGTTATGGCGGTAATGCGTTGCTTGGAAAAAAATGCTTTGCATTAAGAATAGCTTCTGCAATGGCAAGGGATGAAGGGTGGATGGCTGAACACATGTTAATTGTTGGAATTACTTCTCCTGAAGGCAAAAAAATATATATTGTTGCTGCTTTTCCAAGTGCCTGCGGTAAAACTAACCTTGCAATGCTCACGCCTACTCTTCCGGGCTGGAAGGTAGAAACGGTGGGCGATGATATAGCCTGGATGAAGTTTGGTGATGACGGCAAGCTCTATGCAATTAACCCGGAAGCTGGTTTCTTCGGAGTGGCTCCCGGAACTTCTATGAAGACAAATGGCAATGCTATGCTCTCAATGGAAAAAAATTCTGTTTTCACCAACGTAGCGCTTACAGATGATAAGGATGTTTGGTGGGAAGGAATGACAACTGATTTGCCGTCTCATCTTACCGATTGGCACGGCAAGGAATGGACTCCGGAATCAAAATCCACAGCAGCACATCCTAATTCCAGGTTTACTGCTCCTGCCTCGCAATGTCCGGTCATCGATAAGAATTGGGAAAATCCCAAAGGAGTTCCAATTTCGGCAATTCTCTTCGGAGGTAGAAGAGCTTCGGTTGTACCGCTCGTAAATGAATCTTTTAACTGGCAGCACGGAACATTTCTTGGTTCATCAGTTTCATCGGAAATGACAGCTGCTGCTGCCGGCACTATCGGACAAGTCCGTCATGATCCCTTTGCTATGCTTCCGTTCTGCGGATATAATATGGGAGACTATTTTAATCATTGGCTGAATATCGGCAAGAATGCAGATGCCTCCAAGCTTCCGAAAATATTTTATGTTAACTGGTTCAGAAAAGATGAGAAAGGAAAATTTATTTGGCCCGGATATGGGGATAACATCCGGGTATTAAAATGGGTCCTTGAAAGAGTTGAAGGAAAAGAAAATTATGAGGAAAAACCTTTTGGAAGAATCCCAAAAAAAGGAGCTCTGGATTTAACCGGTTTGGAAATGAATGGCGGTACCGAAAATCTTTTTACCATCACTAAAGAAGAGGGACTAAATGAAGTAAACGAGATGAAAGAATATTATAAGAAATTTGGTGAGAGGCTTCCGGCAGAGCTGGCAGAAGAGCTAAACGCGCTGGAAGAAAGATACAATAAATTGTAAATTACAAATTGTAAATTAGCTGCACTATTGAATGTCAATTGTTAATCTTACTTCTTTTGTAACCGCAGACTAGTACCAGAAACCAATAAATCTGCTTTTTAGTCCATATTAGTACATATCCAATGCACATTAAAATTTTTTACTTTACAACTTATAATTTTTATTGAACTATTTTAACATTATCATTCGCTTTGTTTCATTAAAGAAATTACCAGCTTTATTTGTAGCTGACAGAGTATAAAAATATGCGCCACTAGGAATGTAATTTCCATAAGCATCCTTTCCGTTCCATTTTATCTGGTAGGTTCCGGGCATCTGAACCGTATTCACTAAAGTATAAATTTCCTTGCCAAGTGCATCATATATAGTAAGCCAGACTTTTGATAAATCCGGAATGTAATAATTTATATTTGTTTCCGGATTGAAAGGATTAGGATAATTTTGTTCAAGCTTGAATTCCGATGGTGTATTGGATGAGGAATTATTAATTCCTACAAGATCACTTTTGTTAAAACGATAAACTCCGTTATTCAGTAGTACATACAATTCATTATTCTGATCCATTCCAAAGGAAAGAACCGAAGAAGTAGCTGTCATTAATAATGAATCTTCAAGAACAACTCCACCTTCATATTTGAATTTCCATATTTTCTTGCTGCAGTAATCACCATATATATAACCTCCCACGAGATCGGGTCTTCTGCTTCCCCTGTATATGAAACCTCCTGTAACGGAACAATTTCCCCCAGCGTGAGTGTATTCTTTCAGAGGAAAAATATAATTTGACATGGTACCGCAACCGCTTAAATTATAAGAATGCATTCCTTCGTAACATCTCCATCCGTAATTATTGCCGTTTTCAATTATATCTAACTCTTCATAACTACCCTGTCCGACATCTGCACACCAGATTATTCCTGTCGTTCTATCTTGCCCGAATCTCCAGGGATTTCTCATACCCCATGCAAAAATCTCGCCTTTGCCGTTAGTAGAATTATAAAATGGATTAGTCGGAGGAATAACATAGTTTTGGCTGCCAGTAGTGCTGTCAATATTTATTCTCAGAATTTTACCAAGGAGTACCTGAGTATTTTGCGCGTTATTGGGTGGATCACCTCCCGATCCGCCATCTCCTGTTCCCATGTATAAATAACCATCGAGACCAAAGAATATGCAGCCTCCGTTATGATTTGTATTTGTAGGATGAGGTATGGTAAGAATTATCTGTTCGCTGTTAAAGTCAGCAACATTCGGATCAGCTGCGCTTACTTTGTACCTGGCTATCACTAATGTATATGAAGATGCCGGGGAAACATAGTAGACATAGAAATATCCGTTATTTGCATAATTTGGGTGGAAAGCCAGTCCTAATAATCCCTGCTCACCGCTTCCCCCTGATGTTATTATTCTGGAAGAGATATCAAGGTAAGTAGTTGCTGAAGAAATATTTGAATCATTGGAAAAAACTTTTATCAGACCGTTTTTTTGTACAACAAAAATCCGGTTGGTTCCGTCATTACTGTGCGTCAGATATATTGGTTGGGTAAAACTTAAATTGGAAAAAGCATTTACAAGACTATAAGGTTGTGAATAGGAGAATTTTGTAATTAACAGAATTAAAATAAATGAAAGGATAAATTTTATTTTATGCATAATAGTATAGGTTACTGTTTGTTTTATTACCTAGAACTTTATTGAAATGCATTAAAATTTCTAAGTTCTAAAAGTTTTTTATGAATTTGTTATCAAGATAGAAAAAGGATTTAACTTTTTGAAGTTACTAACGTATGACAGGATTATTTTAACAAATGTATTATAAAAAAACTATTAATTTAATATTTCATTTTCTATATTGATTCAAAAATAATTGAAAAAGGAGATTTGAATGGTAAAATTTAAAAAATCATTCTATACATTATTTATATTTGCATTCTCAATAACTCTTCTGTCATCCTGCGGAAAAAGTTCAAAACAAACCAAATCCCTCAATACAAACCCGGTCAGCATAAAACAATTCGATACACCGGCCGGAGCAGATCCATCAGTTTCTTCAGAACAAGGTGGGAATGGCTTCAAAGGGGATGGCTGGCAGACAGTAACCGATTATAATATAAGTGGTGATCCTAAAGCTGTTAAAGGTGGAAATATTGTAATGAGTGTAAATGAGTTTCCCGCAACCCTGAGAATTATCGGAAAAGATGCCAATACAACTCTTAACTTTATGATGGAGAACATGATTTATGAAAGGCTTCTTAATTTAGATCCTGTTACCCAGGATTATATATCAGGGCTAGCAACCCACTGGAAAATTTCAGATGATAAAATGAAATTTACTTTCAGGATTAATCCCAACGCGAGATGGGCTGATGGCAAGCCGGTTACTTCGGAAGATGTGATTGCAACCTGGAAGCTAAGTATTGATCCTGGAATTC
>JBBSDT010000239.1:0-5417 GCA_038240405.1 Ignavibacteria bacterium | reverse complement strand
TCCGCCGGTACTCGGATCCGGGGAACATTACACTCATCTTTGGTCAGTAACTTATGATTACCAGACAAATGGCAGCGTCAGATATTTAGCACAAGATCCCGCTAATCGCGGTGGATGGTGTGCAATATTAATGGCACAACATGATTCAACAACCCCGGCCGGAACTCAAAGATATATTTATTATGCTTATAGCGATGATAATGGCGCTTCCTGGACATCTGATGTATTAACGACTGCTCAAAGCCATGGCTTTCCATGTATGACAATAAGAAATGGAATTCCTGTTATTGCTGATCACTCCAGCGGACTTGGTTGTTTTGTATGGCAGGATGCTTTATGGGGAGCTTTTTCTTTTTCACAATTACCAGCAGTTCCAACTTTAACTGTACCTCCAATCTGGCCCCATATTTCTGCAACGGCAAATGGAAATCTTGTACTTATTGGTTCTCCAAATACCACAGGCGCCTTTGACGGAAATACATCAACTTTTAATGGAACAACATGGAGTCCATGGAGAGACTTGGGAACTATCAGCGGACCATCCGGTAATTATGATGTTTCTGCAAATGCCAATGGAAAGGCTTCAATTTTTGGGGTAAATTATAACCCTACGACTCTTGAATTCAGTCGCTTTGCTTCAGCAGACAATGGGGTAACCTTCGATAATGGAACTCAGATTTTCCCATACATTATAGTTGGTGCCGATACTTTATTCACAAGTCTTGCAGGCGGATATCAATCTACTTACGTAGGAGATGAAGTCCACGTTGTATTAGCTGCTTACAATAATACTGCTGCAACATTTTTTAATGCAAACAGAACTGAATTTGTAAATCCAAGTATTTATCACTGGTCAGCATCAACCGGCCTTACAAAAGTTGCTGCAAAATCTAATATTCCTAATCTGTCTGATACCATCACTCAGGTTAATGTGGAACCTTTGTGTCAACCAACTATAACAAGAATGCCATCCGGAAAATTAGTATGCGCTTATACCGCATTTTTATGGGGACATACTCAAATAGTTAACAACGGTGATACTGTCAATGCTGGAGATATTCTTGTTTCAACTTCAAATGATAATGGAGCTACCTGGTCAATTCCAGCAAACCTGACAAATACTCCAAACATTGAAGAAAAACATGCTTCTCTTGCTCCCAACAATAATTCTGATAGTTTGAGAATTACATATGTACGGGATTTGAAAGCGGGTGCATGGGTAAATGTAGTTGCATGGGGTGCTGCGCCTGTATATAATATATTCTATACAGGTCTTGTACCAACTTCAATTCATGAAAACGTCACTCAGGCAAAGACCTATGAGTTATTTCAAAATTATCCAAATCCATTTAATCCAAGCACTACAATAAGCTATTACATCCAAAAGAATGGATATGTATCACTTAAGGTTTATGATATTGTTGGAAGAGAAGTTGCAACTTTAGTAAATGAAGTTCAGACACAAGGACCAAAACAAATAACATTCAATGCCAGCAGTTTATCAAGTGGTATTTATTATTATACTGTAACAGCTGGAGATTTCAAAGATACTAAAAAAATGATGTTGATTAAATAAAATATTTTTGTTTAATTCTTAAATAGAAACCGACCCTCATAATTAACAAGAAATTGTTTTATTGTGAGGGTTTTTTAAAATAAAAATGCATATGAAAAAAACAATTATTAATTTAACAATTCAAAAGGGGGAAAAATGAACACAGTAATAAAATTAACACTTTCCCTTCTGTTTGTACTTGGATTAATGCTTGATAATTCTTTTGGATTAGATAAGCAAGGTACAACCGGAAAAATCACTGGTAAGATAGTTGATTCAAAGGACAAAGCCCCGTTAACAGGTGCTACAATTAAAGTTAATGGCACTAATCAGGGTGCAAATTCCGATGAAAACGGTGAATATACAATCCTTAATGTAGACGTTGGTACGTATGTTGTTACAGCCACTTATATTGGCTACGACCTTCAATCTATTCCCGATGTAAAGGTTTCAGCAGATTTAACAACAACAGTTAATTTTGCTTTGAAAACGACTGGTAGTGAAATTGTAACAGAGTTAATTGAAATTGTCGGAAAAAGAAATGCAATTTCACCTGATCAAAGCGGACAAATTATCGATAAAGAATTTATTGATAATTCCGGTATTAGAGGAATTGAAAATATTGCTTCAACAACTGCCGGTGTCGTTCAGGATGAAAAAGGAACAAACGTCAATATTCGGGGTGGAAGAACAAATGAAACTGCTGTAATAATAGACGGCGTGCTTACAACCAATCCTTTAAATGGCAAATCCTCGGCTTTTGTGGGAAATTCAACCCTGGAGGAATTAGCAGTTTTGACAGGCGGTTTTAGCGCTGAGTATGGTAATGTACTAAGCGGTGTTATAAATGTTACAACCAAAGGGGGAACAGATATATACACAGGTTCCATTGAAGGTATAACCGATCAGTTCTCAGGTAAATCTATTTCCCAGGGTTATAATGTTTATAATTTTTCATTTGGAGGACCTCTTATTCCATCAAAGAAACTTTCAAGATTTATAAATTTCTATGCGGGAGTGGAAAGAGATTTTTCATTAGTTGACAACCCGGTTTGGATTTCAGACCAGTTAGGGTTAAACAATAACGTTTTACCCGGATTTAGCAATAGCAGATGGTCTGGAAATGGCAAGTTGAACGTCGATCTTCAGGAGTTAAATAAAAAGTTACCTATTCAATTGAAATTCGGAACTAATATATCCGATACACACAGAAGAAGATATATAAATGGAAACATGCTTTATAATTTTGCATCCAATCCGGAAATATTAGAAAAAAATAATCAATATTATGGAAAGGTGAATCATCAAATATCTCCAAAAGTATTTTATGAAGTTCAGCTAAATTATTTCAAAGTCAGCAGCGATGAGCAGGATCCGAATTTTAAAGATAATTTTTATATGTACGGAGCTGCAAATGGAGGCGCTAATCCACCGGCAGATCCGCATTTGTATGGATTGTTTTCAGTACCGGGAACGGTGAGGAATAATTTTGCAAAAAGTACTACTTCCTATTGGGAAGGTAATTTAAATATGACTGCCCAGGTAAAGAGGAATGAAATTAAATTTGGAGGAAGCTACAAATATCATACGCTTAGGTATTACCAACTTTATCCGTTAAAAACTTCCAATTACGCAGGAATTCGAGACAGAGGCAATAGAGATTCATTAAAAACTGTTTTCGATAATTTGTTACAGGCTGATTATTACGGATATAATTTTGATAATACCGGAGAAGTAGATAACGGTGTTGACGGTGCCAAACATCCAATAATTGGCGCAGTCTATCTTCAGGACAAAGTTGAATTTAAAGACTTCACATTGAATGCAGGGATAAGATGGGATTATCTGGATGCAAATTCCTGGAGAATAAAAGATTTAACTAACATAACAAGATTTAGCGCCACACCAGGTGTTCTTGATGCGAATGCATTTACCGATGTAAGCGATCCTACATCTGCATTTAGTCCAAGATTAGGCTTATCATTCCCGGTAACAAATAATACAATTTTTCATGCTCAGTATGGCAAATTTATACAATTGCCAACACTTGAAAATCTATATATTGGAAGAGCCAATCTTGAGTATTGGGTAAACACCGCAGGTTTTTCCGGTTCATTTGGAAATCCAAACCTAAAACCTGAAAAAACAACCTCATATGAAATCGGAGTAAAACAACAAATCGGAGACAGGCTTTCAGCTGATGTTACTGCATACTATAAGGAAACTGAGGATTTAATTGGAATAAAAAAATATCCTCAATTACCAAATCAGCTTCAGGTTTATGAAAATCAGGATTATGGAACATTAAGAGGAGTAGATATTTCTCTGGACTTAAGAAGAACCAACAGATTGGCTTTAAATATTGCCTATTCCCTAAGCTATGCTTCGGGCACAGGTTCAGACCCGGACGCTGCATCAACTGCTGCCTGGCTCGGAACGAGACAACCAAAGTTAACATTCCCGTTGAATTATGATCAAAGACATTCGGGTGTGGTAAACTTAGATTACAGATTTGGAAAAACTGATGTACCAAAAGGAGTTGTAGGAAATATATTATCTCAAATGGGTATCAATTTACTTTATCAATTTAATAGCGGTAGACCATATTCAATAAAAGATGCTTCCTTAGACCCTATCACAACCTCCCAGGGAGCGAACGGAGGCGCACCTTTGAAGTCAACAATTAATGGCGCTTATGGTCCCTGGAATAACCGACTTGACCTTAAAGTAGATAAAACCATTAATTTTGTAAAAAATTTAGATTTAAATTTTTATGTATATGTAATAAATCTTTTAGATTCGAAACTTGTAAATAATGTTTGGTCGAGCAGCGGAGATCCGGGTTCCACAGGATATTTGACAACATTGCAAGGCCAGCAAACGGCAAACGGTTATGAAAATCCTGCAAATGGATTAAGCAAAGCAGAATATATGAGGTTGTATGATTTAAGATCTAAAATAGTTGCTAACTATGGACCGCCAAGACAAATTAGGTTCGGAGCAAAGTTAACTTTTTAATTAGTATTATAAGGACATGTCATTTTAATGACATGTCCTTAATTAAAAATAAATATAAGAAGGGAAAAAAATGATCAGAAAAATATTAATTTTTATAATTCCTGTTTTGATAGTTATTTTCTATGGTTTCAAGCCGCATGACCAGCCCCATAATAACAATAATCAAAACAATAACGGACCAGGCCCATATAGAATTTTGTCCAATCCAAATCAGGTACTTGCCGTGTCTTCAGATACAATGAATGCTAATCAAATCAGTACATGGTTCAGGACAAATGGTTCCTTTAACAGAGATCCGACAACCTCAAATGCAGGCTTTGAGTGGCCAAACAGATCCGGTAAAACAGCAAGATACGCATCAGGTTTATGGCTTGGATGCGTGGTCGGAAATGATACTTTGACAGCTAAAGCAGAATATGCTTATGACTACCTGCCCGGCTATGTCGATGACGCCGGTAATCCGCAAGGACAGGATAATCCTGCCTATAGAATATACAGAATTACACAAGGCAACACTACTGATCCTGATTATATCAATTGGCCAATCAATCAGGGAGCATACGTTGATTCCCTAGGGAAACCACTGTTTCTGGGAACTCAAACGATGTTTTATGTATATACAGATGCATATCCCCATGGATCAGGTTCTACCAGTTTAGCTTCGTTAAAGGCGCAAATTTTACAAACTAATTGGGCCTACAATGTAAATGGCGCTTTAGGTAATATTATTTTTCAAGAATATAGGGTAATAAACCGAAGCAACAATATATGGACTAAAACTTATCTCGCTCAATGGACTGATGACGATTTAGGAACCGCATCTGATGACGTGGTAGGTTGCGAT
>JBBSDT010000238.1:0-5426 GCA_038240405.1 Ignavibacteria bacterium | reverse complement strand
TTTAAAATATTATTTATAATTTTCAAAATGTAAATTTACATTTTTGTGAAAGCTGAATCTTAACTCCGACTCCTCCCCAAATATAGAAAGGGAATAAAAAGTTGTAATCGAAGGGAAAAATTTTGATATGTACTTTAGATATTGAGGATATTGCCTGATGTTGATAAACCGAGGGGATTAAGAATTGAATTAAGAATCAAATAATAATATATTATAGTGAAAATCAAATTACGTGAAAAATAACAGCAATATCAGCGAAGAAATCTTTGAAGAAGTGGAATTTGAATCGTCAAGATTGAATAAAGAAAATCTTAATGAAGTAATTTTAAGAGAAAAGAAGATTGAGAAAAAAGCTGCGAAATTAGATCTCAAAAAGTTTTATAAGTTCATCATGCAGCTGAAACTCTCTATGAGCCTGATAAAAGATTTCAGAAATAAGACATATACAAATATACCCTGGAGATCTATAGCCTTACTTACAACAGCAATGTTATATTTTATAAACCCCTTCGACGTTGTGCCTGATTTCCTTCCGGTACTGGGATATACTGATGATGGACTTCTCTTTGCAGCCGTTTTTAAATCTATCCAATCAGATCTGGAGAAATACAGCGAATGGAAAGGTATCAATACAAATGATTATTTTTAAATAAAAAAGCAGAAAGAAGAAATAGATTATTGCCGGAAAAAATAAATGTTTTATTCGTCGGAGACATAATCGGCGAACCTGGTTTCAATCTCACCAAGACCCTTTTACCAGCATACATTACTAAACATAAAATAGATTTTGTTATTGCAAACGGTGAAAATATTACCGAGGGAAAAGGTATTGTCGAAAAAGACGGGAAAAAATTACTGGAGCTTGGTATCAATGTTCTGACAGGCGGAAATCACACAATGGACAAAATTCAGGCGCACAAATATCTAAACGAAACGACCAACGTACTAAGACCGCAGAATTATCCGAAAGGCGCTTACGGGCATGGTTTTGGAATTTTTAAGATTCCTAATACCGAACTTAAAATCGGAATAATAAATTTGCAGGGTAGAGTGTTTATGAAAAGTATTGACTGCCCCTTCAGGGCATTTGACTGGGTTTATGAAAAGATAAAATATGAAACAAATATTGTTTTTGTGGACTTTCACGGGGAAGCTACAGCAGAAAAAATTGCATTTGGATGGTATGCAAATGGAAGGGCATCGATTGTTGTAGGAACTCATACTCATGTACCTACCGGAGATCAAAGGATCTTAAGCGGTGGAACAGGTTATATCACAGATGTTGGTATGACCGGACCTTATGACTCGGTCATAGGTATGAAAAAAGAAGGCTCCATTAAAAGATTTATATATTCGACACCCCAAAAATATGAGGTTGCTGAAGAAGATTTAAGATTCTCGGCAGTAGTATGCGAGATAGATAATTCAAGCGGTAAGTGTACTTCAATAAAAAAAATCTTTTATCCTGAGTTTTAATTGTAATATGATATTAATCAAAAAAATATAAAAAATATGAAAGCTGTTCCATTAAATGAAGATATATATAATTATATTCTTAAAAGGTATGTAAACGAAGATGAAGTCCTTAAAGAGATTGTAAAAGAGACTGAAACTTTAAACATTCCTTTGATTCAAATTTCTCCGGACCAGGGGAAATTTTTATATTTTTTGTGCAAATTAATCAAAGCAAAAAATGCATTGGAGATTGGTACTCTTACCGGGTATAGCGGAGTTCATATAGCAAGAGGACTCTCAGACGGTGGAAAGCTGACAACAGTAGAAATGATTAAGAAACACGGAGATATAGCTGAAAAATATTTTGAAAAAGCCGGGCTAAAAGATAAAACAGAAGTTATTATTTCGCCGGGAATTGAGCAAATGAATAGCTTGATTTCACAAAAACAAAAGTTCGACTTTATTTTTATAGATGCCGATAAAACCAGTTATCCGGCTTATTTCGAAGCGGCTATAAAGCTTTCTCATGCCGGAACAGTAATAGCTTTAGATAATATGCTCAAAGGCGGAAGAGTGATTGAAGATGCAGGAGGAGATGAAGATTTGAAAGCTATTCAAGTTACGAATGAGCTCATTTCGAAGGATGAAAGAGTTGAATCCCTCCTTCTCACTATAGGTGATGGTTTTGTCATAGCAGTAGTAAAGTAGTCTATATAAAAAAAGTATTAACGAAGCCCGTAAAAATACGGGCTTTTTTATTTACATTTAATAGATTGATTTTATTATAACAAAAAAATTACTATATTTACACTGAAAATATTACCGGGATCATGAATAATTTTTTAAAGTACATTTCATTTACCAAGAGCGAGACAAGAGTAATAGTATTCATAACAGTTGTCTTAGTTTCAGGTTTTGGAATAAAGTATTACAAGCAGGTCTTAAGCAAAAGTTTGGAACCACCATATGATTTTTCAGCATCTGATTCTGAATTTAGGAAAAAATCGAAAAATAATACGCCGGGAAATCTGCTGCCGGATACTGTTAAGGATGACTTATACAACCAATTGAAAGCTTCTGATGAATCCTTATCCGATAAGGAAAACCCATCTGATCAAAAAGCTTCTAAAAACATTCCTCAAAAGAGCATCAACATAAATATCGCCTCCAAGGAAGAGCTTACAGAACTTCCAGGAGTTGGGGACGCAATTGCAGAGAGAATAATAATATACAGGGATGATAAAAAAGGCTTTAGAAAAATTGAAGACTTGATGAATGTAAGCGGCATTGGGAAGAAAAAATTTGAAAAGATTAAAAACTATATAAAAGCTGAATAATTATAATTGAGCAATTTAAATCTTGAATTTTCCCGAAACCTGTTAAGAATTTTGATGTTAAATGAATCCGGTGATACAATCATACAACAGGAAGCGCCTTTAAGTTTTAATTTATCGGAAGAGTCATGTCAAAAAAGAAACAGAGATGAATTATCCGAAGAGTTTTTTGATAAGATCCTGGAATGCATGCCGGAAAGCATTTCATCAGTCAGAAATGGCGACATATTAATAAATACTGACCAGGCTTTTCTCAATGTATTTCCCATTGATTTCACTGAGAACCAGGATAGTATTAATGGCCATATTCTCTGGGAGCTATCGAATTATTTTCCTGATACATATAAAGACTTCAATATAAAATATTATCGTCTCAACAACAATTACCTGAATAAAGATTTAGATGAAGCTTTAATAATAGCTATAAACAAGAATAAAATAGATTTTATAAAAAGACTGCTTAATAGTTGCAATATACGAATTAAAAGTATAGAAATCGACCAGTTTGCAGTTGAGAAATGTGTAAGTCAGAAAAGCAATATGCAAACGGAAACTGAATGCTCTTTGATATTAGGTTGCAAAAGTCAGAGAATAGATTTCAGCCTGTTACATCATGAAAAGCTAAGGTACTATGATTACCAGCTAACTGAAAATTTAGATTTTCGAAACGCTTTAGTAGATCAAATGAATTTTTTTACTGCCGCTTTTAACGGGTATAAAATCGGACAAATTTTTTTATATGGATCTGAAAACGTTATTGAAATTAAGAATTTTTTGGAAGAGCAGTTTAAGTTCACAAATGTTTACTTAATAAATTGTACTTCCAACAAACTAAATATTTCGGATAATCAGGATAAAGTCAGGTTCGCACCTTTGATGGGATTAGCCCTTAAAAATTTATAACGGCATTAATGAGGATAATTTCCGGAGCTTATAAAAGAAGAATATTAAAATCTCCATTAACGGAAGAAATAAGGCCGACTTCAGACAGAGCTAAAGAAACATTATTTAACATCCTGGTTAATGATTTTGATTTTGAGAATCTGATTTGTTTGGATTTGTTTTGCGGGTCAGGAAACCTTGGACTTGAGTGTATTTCCCGGGGGGCGTTTTTGAGTTTTTTTGTCGACAGGGATACCGGCCTTGTAGAGAAAAATATCCGGCTGCTTGGAGTTGAAAACAAAGCAAATATTATTAGAAGTGATGCGATAGCTTTCTTAGATAAGCCGGTTAATAAACATTTCGATTTAATCTTTTGCGATCCGCCTTACTCCTATGAATTCTATGATGAACTTATTGAAAAAATTTCACTTCTTAAAAGCATTTTAATATTGGAACATTCAAATAAATTCATTCATTCGGATCATTTCGAAAAATTTGTATATCTGAAAAAGAAAATAGGTACAGTAAACTTCACCTTTTTTGATTTTGGCGTAAAAAATAATTAAAACTATGAAAGAAATTTTATCAATCTACCCGGGGACGTTTGATCCTATTACAAACGGTCATCTTGATATAATTGAAAGAGCATGTGAATTATTTGAAAGAGTTATAATAGCAGTTGCCTCAAATCCCAATAAAAAACCCTTATTTAATGTGCAGGAAAGAAAAGATATGATAAGCAGAGTCACTGCTCATCTGAATAATGTAGAAGTAGATTCTTTCGAAGGTTTATTAGTTACTTATGCAGGGTCAAGGAATGCAAATGTAATCATAAGAGGATTAAGGGCAATTTCCGATTTTGAATACGAGTTTCAAATGTCACTGACCAATAAAAAGCTCAATCCGGATATTAATACAATATTTCTTATGCCAAACGAAAAATACACTTATCTTAATTCCTCACTTGTCCGGGAGCTGGCATCCTACAATGCAAACGTTAAGGAATTCCTTCCGGAATATGTACAGAAGAAAATAAAAGAGAAATTCTCAGTTAGATAAAATTTTTAGAAAACTTATGTTGATTTAAGAAAGGATATTTTGAATATTTTAATTCTGAAATATAGTTGAAAGGTCGGTATCTTTGTATTTATTTTGGGCAAAATAATTAAGCATCTCGATAAAATCCTCGGATCCAATAAACCCTGACAGATTGGAAACATCTTCACTATTATATTTAAACCTTATAACGCTTCCGTCCGGATTAAGCACGGCAAATGTGGGATAGCCGGTACCACCAAATTGTTTAACAAGCTGAGCAGCCGTATATTCTTTATTTTCATAATTATATTTTCCGGTGCCTTCAGCATCCAGCTTAATGAATATAAAATTAGATAACTGACTTTGAACTTTCGGGGAGGAATAAACTTCGGCTTCCATTTTCTTACTCCAGCTGTCAGAACCGGAATAAATATCTAAAAAAATCTTTTTACCGGATGACCTGGCAGCATTCAACCCGTCATTAAAGTTATAGGATGTCTGGCCATAGGAATAGGAAATTCCTAATAATAATAAAATTGCCGATATCCAAAAAATTCTTGTTTTCATTTGTTTTTAATTATGAATTAACTTAGCAGATAATATAACAACAATAAATACCAAATAATTCTAATTATAAGCAATCGCATTGCCTCATAATTAACCTAACCCAAGAGAGAGGAAAAAACAGGTCGTTGCCTCATAATTAATCTAACCGTA
>JBBSDT010000237.1:0-5431 GCA_038240405.1 Ignavibacteria bacterium | reverse complement strand
GGGTTTCGAAATTTGTAAAATTACTTTTCTTTGAATTGTCGGATGCAAATTACCAAGACAAACATAATCGCTATCCTGGAATTCTTTAGAGATAACCGGGTCAAAAGTTTCAAAGGCATTTAATTCCGTCAATAAAGATTCACGAGTATTTAAATCAAAATCATATTTTCCATGCCAGTGAAATGTTTTTTTATCTGGCGAAATTTCCAAACCTGAAATATCAATATCTTTAGATTTAAGAAATTCAATCTCGCTTTGAGGAAAATCATAACCGACTATGCCAACGAGTCTTACCGGCTTTGTAAAATAGCTCGCAGAAGTGGCAATAAATGTTGCAGATCCTCCTAAAGTTCTTTCCGCTTTTCCGAAAGGTGTTTCAATTGTGTCTAAAGCTATTGAACCTATAACAAGTAAACTCATTTGAAATAAAATGGGTTAGTAAGATAAGGTGCAAGTTAATTATTAACAGAAGTTAATTCAAGAATATAAGTAGGTATGAATTCAAAATCAAAATAATACTTTGCAATTTCAAAAATATTAAATTATTTTAATTAAATTAACGAAATGAATAACAATAATAATAATAGTGACGGTACCCCAGCCTCCCAGCAAATCAATATAGAACTTGGTGAAAAGGAAGCCGAAGGTATATATTCTAATCTGGCAATAATTTCTCATTCCCCGGCCGAATTCATAATAGACTTTACCAGAATTTTTCCAGGGGTTCCGAAAGCAAAAGTTCATTCAAGAATTATAATGACTCCGCAGCATGCTAAACTGTTTTTAAGCGCAATGAAGGAAAACATTCAGAGATATGAAAATCAATATGGTGAGATAGTTGTACAAAACGATCCTAATGGAGGAATGGGATTTCAACTTCCTTTAAATCCAAAAGAAGAGAAAATAAACTAAAATTCTCATTTCCAAAAAAGTTTCAATCTAAACATATTCAGTACTGCAAAAAGAAAAAATGTAATATTTGCCAGCCACGCTGTTAATATTGGATTAATATCACCACTATAGCCGAAAGTTTGGGAAATTTTTATAAAACCCAAATAAATAAATGTAATAAAAATACTTATTCCAAATTGAATTGCTGCACCACCTTTCTGCCTTGTTGAGCTCACTGAAATCCCAAATAATATTACTAAAATATTTGCAAAAGGAAAAGAAATTTTAGAATAATAATCTACTTTAGCCTTTGAAACATTTTGTCCGCTTTCCTCCATTGTTTCGATAAAATCTTTTAGGTCTGAAATAAGTAATTCATCCGGTTTTAACTGGCTGTTTATAATTTTAGTAGGGGAGAGATAGATTTTGTTTAGTTCCGGAATCTGAGAGGCATATACTGTGTCTTTAATTAAAAAATCTTCCGTTAGGAGTGAATCAAACTTTCTTTCAGAAACTTTTATCAACATCCACTCCTGTTTTAAAGAATCCCAGACCATCGAACGAATATCAAACCTGTATAGTAAGTGCGATAAATTTTTTTTATCAAATACTTGTAAGGAAGCATTTGAGGCAATCCTGTCTGTCTCATTATAACTTCCGATAGACAATATTTGATTATTTGAGTCCTCAACGTGAAGATTTAAGATTATCCCGGGTAATTTATTTTTGTCCATGTAAGCGCGTTCCAAACTAAATTTTTGAGAATTTGTCTTAGGGACAACCCAGCCGTTAAAATAGAGTGATAACAGAGTTATTAATACTCCAAATAGAAAAATGGGAACAGAAAATCTGTACAAGCTTATTCCTGATGAATTTATAGCAATTAACTCCGAAAAATTATTAAATTTACTCATAGTAAACAAAGTAGCCAGTAACATCCCGACCGGAGTAATTAATTTTAAAATTTCGGGAATAAAATAGAAATAATATCTGACAATAAAAATAAAACCTAAGTTTTTATCCAAAAACTTATCTAAATTTTCAAATAGATCAACAAGAATAAAAATAGCAATAAAACAAATAATTCCAAATAAAAAATTTCTCGTAAATTGAGTCAGTATGTATTTATCTAAAATTTTCAAATCCAAATATTTTATAAGACTAAATAATTAAAAGTATTTTGACAATAAAAAATAAATTTTTCCTGTTTAGTCAAGAAATATACCGTTTCCATGTTCGCGAGCTAAATTAATTCTTCATTTTTAAATTTTAAAGATACTTTAGAATATGATGTATAATACGAGTATAATACGAGAGCTAGTTTTGGTTACATAATACATATTATGTAAAGTTGATTATGTTTCCTTTTACCCTACTTGTTTAGCTATATATTATTGAGCAAGACTATGGTCAGTTTCTCAAAGATTCGGTTTAGAGTGCATTTAATTTAATTAATTTAATTTCTATTTTTATAAATATGTTAGAAATTAATTATTATTTAATTGTTGGAGCATTACTTTTCTGTATCGGCGTAATCGGGGTACTTATAAGACGAAATGCAATAATTATATTTATGTGTATTGAATTAATGCTTAATTCAATCAACTTGACACTTGTAGCTTTTTCCTCTTATCTTGGTAATATTAATGGTCAAATTTTTGTATTTATTGTAATGACAGTAGCTGCGGCTGAAGCTGCTATTGGACTTGCAATCGTAATTTCATTATTCCGGAACAAGGAGTCAGTGAATATTGACGAGATAAATATCCTTAAGTGGTAATAATTAATATATTATGGAATGATTAATCTTTTTTACCTTGTCACATTGCTGCCATTAATGGGCTTCATAATTAATGGTTTATTTGGAAGAAAGATTAAGAATGAAGCACTTATTGGAACTATTTCAACATTAGCCGTTTTTATTCCTTTTATAATTGCCGCTTTCACTTTTTTCGACCTTCTATCCGTTCAACCTGAATCAAGAAAATTTAGTTTAACTTTCTTTAACTGGATTACGGCAGGTAATTTCTCGGTTAACTATGCCTATGTTATTGATCCCCTATCTATTTCCATTGTATTGATAGTGACAGGGGTTGGCTCTCTAATCCATTTTTATTCAATAGGTTATATGCACGGAGATCAGGGATTCGCAAAATTTTTTGCTTTTCTGAATCTCTTCATATTTGCAATGTTAAATCTGATTCTCGCGGACAATTTATTAGTCATCTTTTTAGGCTGGGAAGGTGTTGGTTTGTGTTCTTATTTCTTAATTGGATTCTGGTATGAAAAGAAATTTACAGGTGATGCAGCCAAAAAAGCTTTTGTTGTAAACAGGATTGGTGATTTTGGATTTATGCTGGCTATGTTTTTTGTATTTACAAATTTTAATACTCTCGATGTGTCAAAGTTTCTTGAGGGATTAAATTCATTTCCTGCTGGCAATGCTCTTCTTTTAACAATTTCCTTGTTGTTTATTCTTGGTGCAATAGGTAAATCTGCGCAGATTCCTTTATTTGTCTGGTTGCCTGATGCTATGGCCGGACCCACACCTGTTTCAGCCCTCATTCATGCTGCTACAATGGTAACTGCCGGTGTATACTTGATCGCCAGACTTTCATTACTTTATGCCCTCTCCCCTGTTGCAGGCTCATCGATTTTTTATATCGGTTTATTCACTGCATTTATAGCCGCAACAATTGCTCTCAAGCAAAACGATATTAAAAAAATACTTGCTTATTCAACTGTATCCCAGTTGGGATTTATGTTTATAGCGCTGGGAACGGGTGCATATTGGGTAGCAATTTTTCATTTGATCACTCACGCTTTTTTCAAAGCACTGTTGTTCCTTGGTAGCGGATCTGTTATTCATGGTATGCATGAAGAGCAGGATATTCTTAAAATGGGTGGATTAAAGAATAAGATGAAAATTACTTTTATAACCTTTTTTATTGGCTCATTGGCAATTTCCGGCATTCCTCCCCTCTCTGGATTTTTTAGCAAGGATTTGATAATTTTTGAAACATTTAAAGTATTTGGTATTCCCTTTATGGCTTTAACACTTCTGACTGCGGGATTGACTGCCTTTTATATATTCCGATTGGTCGTTTTAACGTTTTATGGTTATCCAAGATATGAAAAGAATGATATACATCCTCACGAGTCTTCACTGATTATGACAATCCCATTGATAATACTTGCGGTACTTTCAGTCTTCGGAGGTTTTATTGGTCTGCCTGAATTTACCGGGGCACCGGCTTATCTTAAAGAATGGTTAGAACCTGTATTCCAAAAGTCAACTCTCATTTTGGCTTCAATAAAACCAGTATCAGAACCATCATTCTCCGTTGAATTAACCTTATTAATTATTTCAGTATTAGTTGCATCTTTATCAATAATATTTGCATTTATAAGATATTCTAAGTCCAAAACTTTCGATCCTGAAAGAGGAATCGGCAGAGTCCTGGAAAATAAGTACTATATTGACGAAGTTTATGATAAAATAATAATCAAACCTATTCAGTATACCTCAGAAAATTTCTTATGGAAAATATTCGATAATAAGATAATAGATGGAGCTGTAAAGAATCTGGCTGGATATATTTCGAGAATTAGTTTCGATTGGAGAAAAATTCAAACCGGAGTAATTCAGGATTATACGACTATTTCAGTAGCGGGTGTAATTTTAATTATTTTGTATTTATTATTTTTATAAATTCTTTAATAAAATGACTTTCCGAACCGAATTTATTTACCATTTGCTTTCATCACGTAAGCCGAAATATCTGCAACCTCCTGGTCACTTAAGGTATGAGTTTTAAAAAAAGGCATTCCCCCATTTCCCAGTCTCACGTTATAAATTATTGATTTAGCATTCCCATCAAAACCTTCAAGAATAGAGGGCACCTTTTTTATATTAGAACTTTTACCATGGCAGAAAGCGCATGAATTGCCGAACAATTGTTCTCCCTTGGAGGAATCACCTTTTAAGTCCGTTATAATTTTTTGAACATCTTTTAATTTGGATTTATCGCGTACGGGCAATGCTATTGTTTCGTATTTCATTTCTGTGCTGGAATCCGAGGTGGAAACTGATGCATAATAATCATTGAGCGCCTTTATTTGATCCGGAGTCATAGGGATTTTCATTCTTAGGTAAGATTCCCAACAAACTGTTGCACCTCCTGCATTTTTTACAACTTCATCGCCTTTAAATTTACCATTATAAGTCGAAGATCTTTTATTTGCCCCCTGAATATTAGAAAAATATTTTGTCAGAAGATTCTTGCTGTTAGTTCCATCGCTATGACAATCCGCACATGATATATTGTTCTCTTTTGATTTCATATAAAAAATTTCTTTTCCGGAAGAATTTGATGTCTCTGACTTGGTAGTCGTTTTTTTTGAAGTGTCTACCTTATCATTCCTATCTTTACTTGCAACATCCTTGTTGTCTTTGTTGCAGCTTATTAAAAAGAAAGAAATTAATATAATTAATAACATAAAGGATAAAGACTGATAAAATACTTTTGCTTTCATTAAT
>JBBSDT010000236.1:0-5445 GCA_038240405.1 Ignavibacteria bacterium | reverse complement strand
TATTTTTTTGGAAAGATTTGGGAAGACAAATAAGAATTGAAGGCATAACTGAAGTTATCCCCGGTGAAGATTCGGGTGAATATTTTCATACCAGACCGTTTGACAGCCAGATTGCTGCTTTAGCTTCAAATCAAAGTAAAGTTATAGAAAACAGAAAGGTCCTTGAGGAACGGTTTACAGCGCTTCAACAAAAATATAAAAACCGTATTGTCCCTCTGCCCGAATATTGGGGAGGTTTCAGATTAATTCCGGATACAATTGAATTCTGGCAAGGCAGAAAAAACAGAATGCATGATAGAATTTTATATTCAAAAGAAAATGGCAAGTGGAAAATAGAAAGATTATCTCCATGAGTGGCATTCACAGTTTTATATTCTTAAACGAAAACTTTGCATATGATGATTAAATCTCTTCCCTTTATTTATTTGATTAGCGGATTGCTTATTTTCTCATGTTCATCTTCAACAAATCAAATAAATACCTCTAATGATTCATTTACAAATACCAGATGGGTTTTAAGAGTCTTGAATGACAGAAAAGTATTTATACCTGAAAGCAGGAAGGAAATTTATATAATCTTCACTAATGACAAAAATAAATTTCACGGTAACGCCGGGTGCAATGATTTTTTTGGAGAATTCAACGAGAATAAAAATTACATAAAGATGAAGGCGATTGCAAGAACCCGAATGTATTGTGAAGGACAAATGGATGTTGAAGAGAGTTTTATTAAAGCATTGGAAACTACTTCTAAGTTTTTAATAAACGGCAACAAATTGTCTTTATATGACTCTGCAAAAATTATCGCAAAATTAGAAGCAGTTTATATGAATTAAAAAAACAACTTTTTTGCAATGCCAAATATAAATTATTAAATATTTAACAGTGAACATTGATAATTGTAACTGATCATTCAATTAAGGTCTTAGTATTTCAACAAAATCCGTAGAGTTATTCTTAGCCATGATTAAATCAGTCAGGTCCGTGAAATTATCCCCTGTAATATCGGTCTTAACATATCCTGTAACAAAGATACGAGCATCATTGTAAATTAAAATTAAATCTGAAAGATCAATAGCTCCATCCTGGTTCACATCTCCGCTATATATTCCAAATCTAACTGTTGAAGAATCTACCCGTTTCAAATTACTTCCAAAAGCAGTTGTAATAGAATCCGTAAAATCATAACTCATCGTTGAGCCTGCTGTAAAAATCTCTCCGCCGTTTTTACTCCAGGTCTCAATTGTATTTCTTTGCCTGATTACAATATAGTATACTCCACTTGGATCTGTGAATTGGAAAGAACCGGAAAATGTTAGCGAATCTATTACTGAAACTGCAGAATCTTTTATAATAAAAGGAGATACATTTGAATAAAGGTAAGCTTTTACAGTATCTTTAATACTTAAATTTTGAGTTATAGCGTTATAAAATCCTTCCGGAATAAGTTTAATATTTACAGTTGATGCTGGCTGCCCGTTGCAGGAGCCTGGCATAGGTTGGAAGCCTGGTGAAAGGGAATCATCATCCGTTCCATTAGTCAGCCATGAAGTGTAAGGGCAATTCATAATTTCAACACCATATAGCTGTCGGTTTAATCCCGGATCCGTTCCGCCAAACTGAGAAGGTATCTGGATCGTATAATCCGGTTCAGCTGCATTCTGGGCAACTGCTGATGGAGTGGTTGTTCCATACCAGTTACAAATAAAAGTCCAACCGGTATGATCCCCCGTTGGAGGCGGCGCCGTGTTACGCTGAAAATTTACCTGCGAATACCAGTTTCCGGTAATGCTGTTATTTGTAACATGTACATTCGCCGCTGTAATACCTGCTCCATCATCGTAATTAAATAAAACACCGTTAGCAAAATTATTCCTGATAAAATTATTATGTATTTCTGCTCCGCTAATATTTTTACCGAATAAAATTCCTGTCCTATTAGCTTCAATAGTGCATGATGTAACAGTAACGTTTTGAGCATTATTTAAAAAGATGCCATTCTTGTTGCCAGTTACAATTATGTTATCTAATATATTACCAGATGTTGTCGCACCAATTTGTATCCCCGCAGCTTTAAGATTTGAATTCCATGCAGATAAAGTTGTGCCATAGTCCCTGGTTACCGTTACATCCTTCAAGACCGAATTAGAAGCAGACATGAAAACTGAGTTTGAGGAACCATCGTATGGACCTTTTATTATTACATTTGAGTTGCCACTTACGGTCAGGCTTTTATTAATGTTAATATCTTCATTGTAAGTTCCACTATCCAGATTAACGGTAAAAGAAATAGATGCCGCATCAATTGCACGTTGTATAGAAGGAGAGTTTGTAACGGGAACAATAAAACTATTTGCTGTGACATAATCATTACCGGGTTTCACTAAAATAAATCCCAGTCCGCTATCATCAATCCTGTGAATAATCCTGTCTTCTGTTGCAAAATTCTGTGAAATTGTTTTTGTTGTTCCTGTACTTCCATCGAAAGAAGAGTTAGTAGCATCAATCGTTTGACCGGCAAGTGCATTATTGGTAAGTGAAATATATTTGCCTGTCTGACCTGCAAAGGATAAATTATTGATTGAATTTCCGGTGACTGCTGAAGCGGGACCATTTATTAACAACCCGGTAATTCCTCCTGATAAAATAGTGGTAAAATTAATATTAAGTGTTATTGCAGCAGTTCCTGCACCATCTGCCTGGATCCCCGTTCCGGTCGTAGTAGAAATTACAATACCGCTTATATTCAGGATTGAAGATCCAACACCACCAGCAAGGAAATTAGTGGTATCTACCGGATTAAAGTTTAAATTGTTTGTGAATACTATTCCAGCTTTAGTTGTACCCGAAATTGAATTTGTGGGACCAAGGGTTACTGTATTAGAAGTAGGAACATTAAAGATACCAATTCCATATTCAGTTCCGCTTATTGTATTATTAATGAAGGATGGATTTAATGCATTCTGGATTGAAGTTACAAGTATTCCAAAATTATTTGTTACAGCTCCGCTTTCTGCAAAGAAGTGATTATTATCCACTGTCAAATTTGTAGCTGACTGATACTGCAACCAGTAGCATAATCCGGCAGCATAACTATGTATTTCATTTCCCGATATAGTCCACAATGCAGGACCTCCTGATAAATGAAAATCATTCGTGTGAATCCCCGTCCATACTCCGGTCATTTTATTATTGGTCAGGTCTGCATAAAAACCTGATCTCAGCGATACTGCATATCCAAAATTATAATTACCAATCCTGTCAAACCAGTTTCTTGTAATCAGATTTCCGCTGGAACTACTATCTCCTCTAAACCCTACTATTACTTTGCTTACAATATTGTTTCTAATAGAAAGGTTGTTAACAGTTCCTATAGGACGAACTCCATAAACTGCATTAGCGTCATCCCCGCTTGCTGTCGTAACCCCGATTACTCCCGGATCATCTCCATTAATCTTAAATCCATCAATAGTTATATTACCCGCTGATACAGTAAAGACAGCATTTTGATTTCCATTTGTTCGAACGATAGATTCCGCTACCCTGGCGCCCTGACCGGCAGTGCCTTTATTTGATCCATAAATAACGAGGGACTTATTCACCGTAGGATTTTCTGAATATGTTCCGGCATCTACATATATCGTATCTCCCGCACTTGCTACGGTAATTGCATGCGATATAGTTGCATACGGAGATATCGAAGTGCCTGTATTGGCATCATTGCCAACGGCTGATGAATAAACATCACCGGTTTGTGAATTATCATTTACAAATATTTTTCTGGAAAATGGTAAGACTTTGCAATAATCAATCAACTCATGATCAATATTAATAAATTTGAAAACTAAACTATCAGCGTATGCATTTGCCAGTAATGCTCCGAAATTTGATGAATACCGAACAATGCTTCCCGGTATTCCAGGTTCGTGAATTGAATCTGCTCCATCACTATCCCCGCCCAATCCATTGATAATGTATGTCACCCCATCTAAATATAATCTTTCATAAGTGTGAAGATGACCTCCTAATACCACGTTAGCGCCCCATTGTTTAGGGTATCTTAACATGGAATAACTATCCGGTGGATAATTTCTCAACGAAAAATAAGGAGGGTGATGAAAATAAACAATTTTCCATTTAGCAGTTGAATTTAACAATTTGGTTTTTAGCCATTGTCCCTGCATAGAATTACTATCTAGTCCATCCGGTTCTGAAATAAAATCATGGTTGGGAGGATCTATTCCGGAATTCAACACAAAGAATTGAACATTTCCCTTTTGAAAATCATAATACCTTATTCCTCCCGGGTATTCATTGCTGTTTCCTTTATGAATATTCGTAAACTGAAAATACAGATAATATGAGTACAGAGGATTTCCATAAAAATCGTGATTGCCCATAGCCGGGAAAAAACGATTAACTCTCTGAGGGTTCGGATAATAACCGGGACTGAAGCCTGCACTATTATATGGATATATATATTGATGATAAAACTGCCCTATATTCGGATCGATTGTCTCATCTGCCTGTGTAGTGGGATAATAATTGTTATCTCCTAAAGTTATTATAAAGAAACTGGTATCTGTATCCCAGCTTTTAACTAAATTGGCTACAGCAAGTTCACCGGCGCCACCATTTGTTGTAAATCCTCCATAATCTCCAATTGCTGCAAATTTAACTACTTGTGAAAGGCATAAATTACAAACTATTAATGTCCATATAATAATGAAGTAATTTTTCATTTTTTTATTCTTTAATGACTCGTTAAATAATTAGGTGTAGATATAAATACACCTTTGTTTTTATTGTAGATATTTTAAAAATTTCAAAATTTCTTTATGCAAAACCAATAGGACAATTGGAATAGATTAATGAAATGAATTATTATGATTTTTAGATCTTTAAAAAAATATTAGTCGCTCATTATAGAGCACTGAAAATTTTTTAGAAGGTCATAAATTGTAAGAAAAGTGTAAAGGTTTGGGGAAGAATACAACATGGGATTGTGCTTCTTTTTTTCTTTAATTTACTCTACATATTTAAATCGAAATTATTGAAGTGACAGCTTTAAAAAAGTGAATCATTCGTATATGATTTCGAAAATAAATTATATAATTGAAAAAAAATTTAAAATGATTAGGAGCCTTAGTATTAAAAATAAGAAAAGCTTCAGAGGTATTGGGGAGTGGTAGCTTCTAAGAATAAATTCTATTCTTTATGGGTTATCTTATTGAATAACTTTGATTTCAATTTAACTGTTTCTTTTACTAAATCCAATCAAAAAAATTAGATCGCATTGCCTCGCGCATTGCCTCATAATTAACCTAACCCAAGAGAGAGGAAAAAACAGGTCGTTGCCTCATAATTAATCTAACCGTAGTTTTTATGTAAAAACGGTAAAATTATTATGAGCAAAAACACTAGATTAGAATATCTCAAAGAAAT
>JBBSDT010000235.1:0-5509 GCA_038240405.1 Ignavibacteria bacterium | reverse complement strand
CCATTAATGGTAACACTAACAACATTTTTCTTTGCCTCAGAAATTTTGCTGAATGTTTGTTTTCCATACGCTTTATTTTTTTTGTGAGTAATAAATTTGTTCTACAAGACTAAGGCTGTCGAACAGCGCCGTCCGTTCTTTTTGCAGGTTTGGATAGGTACGTTTGTATTCCTGTACCTCCTGAAATTCATTTTCGGTAATTACAAAAGCATTGCTTTGCTGATGAATATTTTTAGGAACAGAAATGGATTTTGGGATGATGGCTTTATTGCTTTCTTTACTTTTAAATGAGTTTGCTAATGCCCAAATACTTAATCCCCCAAAGCATAAACAAACCATGTACAGAAATGCCCACTGCTGCTTTTGCTTCCAGTTTTTTGTAACAGAATACATATATTTTGCAAAACCATTTTGCGATTTCAAAATACCGTTTGCAATTCCATTAGCGGCCTTATCAGTTAGTTCGTTGCCCTTAATATTTTTCTTAAATAGTTTCATCTGTTCTCTGTTTTTATATCCTTGTTTTCAATTGTTTCCCATCTTTCAATCAGGAAACCATGAGGGTTATTGTCTGAACGGGAAGTATTTCTTAGATAGCCTTGTGTTATTAAATTCCGGGTAACAATGCTATTGGGCCTGATGATTCTTATGGTAGCATAACAATGAAATAAATAGGGTTCGGCATTCATGCTAACTGTAATGCTGTCAATGGATATTTGCTGACTGATATTGCCTGAAATAATATTGGAGTAATAGGATGTTTCTTTTAAATTATTATACTGCCTTTTTGCAGAACCATCTGCCAGGTACAAAGCTTTTGTAATGTTAGCCTCAATCACTTTTTCATCAGGGTCAAGTGTAAAGAAATATTGATGAAACATTTTTACATGGTCTTTTGCTTCTACAGGTACATTATCTTTCCTGTCTGCCGAATACGCTTCCAAAGCTTTGCCATTGGCAAGAATAAAAATCTTTTGTTGGGATTGGGAAGCTAACTGATAGCTTTTGTAAGCGATAAAAAGAGAGATGATAGTGCAGGCTATTATAAACACAATGGAGAATATCCGTACATACCGGAATGCCGAATCAATATTTTTCATTTTCTTAAACATCACACACACATTTTTCTAACTCACTTATAGAATAACTGCAAATGTTCTTCCAATTGAATGTGATGAAGGGGTAACCGAGGTAGGACTACCCTGGTAACATGATTGAGAATGAGTAGCATCAGATGATAATTTTATGGCTGAAAAAAAAATATCATTCTCTGCCGGTAAGTTTTTCAACTACCTCACGGAATGTTTCTCCAAATTGGCAATTCCATTTCTTTTATAAATAAATTGTTCTTACGGATAGAAGTAATGCTTTCAACCGCCACAATATAAGATTTGTGTATTCGACAATTGAAGAATCTTTTGATTTTAATAAAGAAATGGTTGCTGATTCTACAGGTATTTTATTCGCATTGCTTATGCTTCCCGTTACTAACGCCCCTGCTGATTGAGAGAAACTTTTATTGATTTAGCCCATTATCAATAAGGCAATTAATATCTTTTTCATA
The DNA here is from genome assembly GCA_038240405.1 of Ignavibacteria bacterium. Taxonomy (GTDB): domain Bacteria; phylum Bacteroidota; class Ignavibacteria; order Tepidaquicellales; family Tepidaquicellaceae; genus JAGPCH01. The sequence continues at coordinate 3,945 of JBBSDT010000235.1, read as the reverse complement.
CTGATTATTTTTATTTCAGTACAAACTTATTTTTAATACTACCTGCTTTTTTGTGAATGATGTTAACCCGCAAAAGTTTGCTGTAAACTGTAAAATATATATGCGCTTACATAATGACAACACACCAGGTCAAGCACATTTGCAAGAGCCTTACAAAAAAGATTGAGCGATGTAGACACATTAACCGATGAACAGGTAAAAAATATTTTACCTGAATTGAGTAAAGGTGAGATATTTGGTGAAGAGGAAGAGTAGAAAATGTTTTGGTTTGGGGCTGAGGTTCATTTGGCATCTTCGTTGTGTCACTCACTTGTGCAGTTGGTTCTTTGGGGGACATTGATTGACGCGGATTAACCCCGCCTTAGTTCGTATCCCCGAACCACAGGTTTTAGTACATTTAACTAATGAATAGAAGATGTGTTAAAAGAGGTAGTGATTTAATCGCTGCACTACTTAGTGCATAATAAGAAAATAGGAGTATACGCATTTGTAATTATGCCCAGTCATGTACATTTTATATGGCAACTGATGCAAATGAATGGCAAAGAAAAACATGACTCACCTTATCTTTTCTTCAAAGTTGTTGCATGGTAAATTTTCATTTTCTGCTTGTTCTAATTTTTCAAGTATGTCTGTTGTTGCTTCTACTGCCATGTTGATGAGTTCTTTATTTCTGTTATATCGTTCTTCCTCTATGTCCATTTTTCGGCCATGAAATAAATTGTCGCGGATTTGTTTAACTATTGTCAAAAGAGCATTGAAACTAGATTTTGTCCATTTAAGACCAATTTCCTTTTCATTGTTAGTATCAGGAAAATCATCATGTAATTCCGAATGATGCCTCAAAAAATAAGTTGCTCTTTTAATCGCTTCTGTTGGCTCAAAATTTCTGTTAGATGAAGCCACTGGAGGATAAAACGAAAACTTCTTGGAAATTTTTTTAATCTCAGGAAGATTCCAGTAAAACGAATTGAAATCATTTGTAAACTTATCTATATGATTATTGCCTTTATATTTATCATGCCAATACGATTCAAGCCATTCGTAGTTTTCGTGAAGAATTCTTCTTGCTACTAAGTTATCATTGTCTTTAAATAGTTTTTCCCGAAATATTCTTATTTCAAAGGCTTTCATGTTTGAAAATTTATTTTATTCTCACAACCCTTAGATAGTGGTGGATAGTTGAGGATGTGTATTTGCAATTTAATTTCTTTTCTATTTGTCATTGGATTCTTTTTTCCATTTTCTTTGAATGATTCATATTTGAAATCAATCAGTTCGTCCAAAAAATTATCTTCCATAATAGTTTTCAAAAAAATATTTCTGCCGGCGTCCTTCGGATTGTAATTGCATGGGATCTTATTGAACAGCAAATCTATCTTTCAGTAAATTTGAAAACGATAGGTACTTGGACGGAGGGATACGGAACACAAACGAGGGGAAGAAATATATTATAGTTAATTTGCAGATTAACAGCTGATGTTCAACTTAGGGGATGCGCCAAGGGTAAGGATCATTTGAATAAGCGAGGCAAGAAAAATTAGAATACATGCGATTATTATTATTGGGTATGACATTGTCCATTTATTCTTGTATTGAAAACCCCACAAATAAACATACCACAGAACCCATTTTAGATAGCTTAGCAGTAGTTGATACTTCGCAGAATTGGGATAGTATTAATGCTGTTGTCGATAGAGACACGAATTCTCTAACTAATCATCAGACTATAGTAAGTGCTGAAAGAGAATCCGAATTAGAAGTTTTGAAGTGGGAAGGAAAAAAGAACGCGGATTTTTATACATATTATAAAGTTCAATTGAAAAATAATACAAGCAAAAGTTTTAAATCTTTTCAGTTCAGCCTAGAATGTGTATTTGAAGAAAATGAAAATAAAAAATTCAATGTTTATGTAAAAAAAATATTAAGACCTTTAACTTTTATTAGCCTGGAAGTGAATTCAAGCGATCTGAATAATTACCTTAAGAATTCAAAAGAAAAAATAAGATTTATTTATTTAGAACTTAATGAAGCCATCGATGAAAATGATAACCCCACTACATCAGTAAAGCAATCACTTTTTACAAATCTTTTAAAAATCAGTAAATAGGGCAAAACTTACGTTCTTGGTGTCCACCGCCTTAAAACTTCGGTTTTGTGAAATAAGAAGATGAAATGTGGACATTAATAACTATATCAACTATCGACAATATAAAAGCAGGTATGCTCGTGGCAAAGAATAATCCAAATGAAACTGAATTAGAGCCAATATATACAGTTTTAAGCGTAAGGGAGCCTGAAATGGATGAGATTAGGTTAGAAATTAAAACTGCTACTGGAAATAGGCAGGAGAGGAGTACGTCTAAAACACAGCTTATAACAGAAACTTGGCATTTTGATTTGAAAATATAGCTTTATTAATCGAATCCTAAATATTTATCTTCAACAATAGGTAATTTCAAAATTTCTTTTTTAATGCGCTCTATTGTAATTTCTTTAATTTGAATTTCTTTAGGACACTTATTGTATGATTGGATTCTATAGTAATTTTCAAGTTGTGGGTTGTAGGCAATAGTGGATGCTCTTATTCGATTCAAGTATTCATCTTCAAATGTTTTTCTTAGGTAAATTGATTCATCTTCCAGCGCATCTTCCATAATATTTTCAACCTTCCGTTTTCCTTTTGCATCTAACTCAGAAACATAATCACCTCCCTCTTCTATATCGTAGTGGATACGAGAAACTCTTTTATTTTGTCGAGCGAATTTTATTAATTCATTCAATAGGTCCATTTTAGTTGAATCAATTCTTTGCTTCTTTAAACTGTTTTCTTCCTTTTGTCTTTGCAATCTTAAATTTTCCTCCTTGCTTTTTGCTTTACTTTCCTCCGCTTTTCTAACTTTTTTATTTATTCCTAAAATCATGAAAAATATACAAACTATATAGAAAATATATTCCATAAAAAAATTTATTAAAAATAAACAGTTGCTATGTATTGTGGCGAATTTATTTTCCGAAAGATTTGGAAAAAACACCAATCAAGGTTGGGACAGTAAAGAAGGGTTTTTTTATACCGTTGTAGATGCAATGCTAAAATCTGGATTTACTAAAAATGAAATAATCAAAATTGGAGGTGGAAATTATTGCAGAATTTTTGACAAGGCAACGACAGTGTGATGAAAAAACGGCAGGTAATATGGAGGCAGTTGCAAAGTACTGTACAAATTTATCGCCCGCGTGATGTTAATGTTACAATGGACAACAAAACATATTCCGTCTATATCCGCAAGAAAATTTGGGAAAATGGAATTGGATTTACTGACTTCGTTGAGTTGCTCAAAACATATTTACTAACTGTATAGAATAATAATTATAATTTGGATACTACAAGTATTGGGATAAGGAACACACATTGACGTACCCAAAATAAGGGCGAACTTATTAAATTGGATTTGCCAAAATTTAGCAGACCGAAGCTGTGTTTTAACTTTTTTTTGTCTCGCACTAAAATGGGTCAACCGTCGGTATTGTCCGTGTTTTAGTTTACAGCTATCAAATACAAAAACCTCTATCCTAAGTCTTCCCACTCAACTTATCCTTCATATAACTACCATTAAAATTATTATTGCCCTCATTAAAATAACCCTGATTTACACCATTCGATGCCATACTTCCAGCTACATTACTTCTTGCATTACCGAAGGAATCGGAAACCATGCCGACACCGGAAGAAACGATACTTCGAGAACTATTAGAAGTGAGACTGGTAACCTTGTAGAGCAAAGTATTGCCACCACCTGCATGAACAATATAATTGGCAACGCTTGGCACAGTGAAGTATCCGACGATACCAATAATCATAAAAATTAGATACGCCGTATCCGTTGAAGAAAAAAAAGTATCTCCATAATCCTGCACCTGTGCAATATCAACCTTCAGCATATT
>JBBSDT010000234.1:0-5520 GCA_038240405.1 Ignavibacteria bacterium | reverse complement strand
GTAAATATTTCTCTATTCAATTGTTAAATTACAATAGATATGCGGTGCTAATATAGGTCCTTGACAGTAAACATTGAACAATGGCGACAATACACTATTCTGGTAATTACAGAGTCACGTGTTCTCCGGACTCTGCGGAAAGAAAACAAAATCTTTTGCCTTTTCCTTTTCACTGCTATTAATTTATCTTATATTAACGGCAAAATCAGACTCTAATAATTTCAGGAAACTTAAAATGAAAAAACTCTATCTATTCTTTCTACTCTTTATTTATTCAAATGCTTTTTCCCAATCAGGCTGGTCTGGCAAAATCCTCTCCCGCAGGGCAGCAGCCTTAACTGCATAAAATTCGTAAATTCTCAAACCGGCTTTGCAGTCGGAGATCATGGCACAATACTTAAAACTAATTGCAAATGTGCCTTTTGTGGGTTAAAAATAAATTCTCCCGATTCTTTATTTTGGGAAGTTGAAGCAGCCCATATTGTTCCTCATAGTTCAAAAGGGAGAGACGATATCTTAAACGGAATAGCATTATGCCGCTTTCATCATTGGGCTTTTGATGCAGGTTGGTTTACACTTAAAAATGATTTCAGCATTCAACCTTCATCAAAAGTTAATTCTTTATCTTCTGATTTTGGCAGAATTGGTGATTACGACTTCATAAGAATCTTCTCAAGCAAAAGTTATAAAATAACTTTACCTGAAAAGAAGGAAATTTATCCTCACCAAAATGCGATTACATGGCATCGCGAAAATAAATTTTATCCCTAAATATTTGATCATGAAAAAAAATAAAATCATTTATTCCCTTAATGAAGAAGATATTCAAACTGTAGCTAGAGAAGAATTAGGAAGAGAGTTGTCTTCAAAAGAAATCAAAAAAATCATAGAACCTATTGCTGAAAAAATAAATTGGTTTGATGTAATTGCAAATTCTATAGAGGAAGAAATTGGAGACGATAACTCAAAATAGTAAGAATTAATTGAGGACTTTAGACTCCAAAAAATTTCGCGCATCAGCAATTCCCAATAATGTTATAGCTATACTTGATATAAGGACTTTTCATGAAATTACGACATTTTTCAGTGCTGGTGTTCCAAAAGTTTACCAAAAGTGAATTTGAAGAACAACTAATATTTGCGTAAACTTTTTGATCACTAACCGCAAAGACATTTCGTGAATGGCGACGAGTTGATTCTTCCCAGATCATTTTTTTCTATTATAGTTTGTCTGAAAAAGCACGTGACTCTACGAAACATTAATTTACCAATCCCGCAACTGACGCATTCAGGATTTATTTTTCTTTTGCCTTCTCAAATAAATTTTTGTTGCAAATTCCCGGGGGAATGCAAACACAAAGAACAAGAGAACATAAAGGACTATTGCCGCGGGTATGGAAATGAAACAAACTAAAAAGGCGAGCAGAGTATAAAATATACTATGTAGATAGGTTAATTTGATGCAATAAAAAAACTCCCTGTTTTTTTCGTCTATGAGAAATTTGTTGTATGGATACGCACAAAGACCATATGCAGCTATTGCAATCATAAAATAATTGAAACCAAAAACTGCCAGTGCAAATTTGCCATCTTTTTCCAAATATTCAGCAAGGATCGCTGTCGGGAATGGAGTGAAGGTTACCATTAATAATACGAAGCCATTCAACCACACTATTTTACTATCCAGTTTTTTTATATACTTAAATGCATGATGATGATTTATCCAGCATATCAGAATAGTTACGAACCCGATTAAAAAAGCCAGAAATGGTTCCCAATGCTGAAGACATGATTTAAGCAGATCTTCACCATTTTGAGGGTGCAGAAGTTGGATCAATTCTAATACCAGAAGTGTTGTAGCTATAGCAAAAACTCCATCGCTGAATGCCTCTAACCGGGATATATCTTTCGCGCCGCTTTCAAGATATGGTTTGTTGTGATTCACTATTTTTACTTATTCTTTGCGTTGAATCTAAAATGCAAAGATATGAAATAAAGCACCTAAAGTCTGTGAATATACAGCCTGTTTTGCGCAAAATAATTTCCCCGCGACTGTTTGTGTCCTAAACAGTTTGAAGTTAATTTTGAATAACAATTATTAAGAACAAAAATACTATTCTATGGAACTAAAACACTACATTTATTTCCAGTTTTCACAAAATTGAATTATTTGTCAAACTGCGATTCTGAAGCAAATTCCAGTTTTTTGTGACATATTGTCACTCGGGGTTCATCTTTTTTATATTTGCATGCATTCCTTTCATATTTACTTTCTTCCCAATAACATTTCACTATTTTCCAGGAGGATTTCATCTCTTCCCGAACCGGATTAGGTATTTTTCTTTACCAAATTATTTTTTTCTTCAGATGGTTGAATGCATACTTCCTGGCTTTGACTGAATAATTTTACAGTTTGTCTTCTTTCCGCTGCTTGATGAAAATTTTCTTTAACAACCAGTCTGTTTTCTGAAGTCTTCTTGTGAAATAATTTTCAGTAAAAAGTTCTTAATTCTGTTCATTGGCTTCTTAATTATCAAATAACTTTTCTTAATTTTAATGTTTCAGGTCTTTCTTCTTAGATTTCGTTTTGTTCTTTTGAAACTTGAATTTCTTCTTCCGGACCTTTAACACTTAATTTTGAACTCTGACTTTGTTAATTTTTCTTTTAAAGTCTTAATTCTAAATTCTGATGGCTTAGTCAACAAGCTTCGTTTAATAATTTAGGGTTCGTTTTTCTTTCTCTTGCACTTTGAGTTCTTATCTTCAATATCTGGGGGCTAATTTCTTTGTTCAGCCCACTCGAAATTCACTTTACCATCACCATCTTTCTCGTCTTACTAAAATTCCCAGCTTGCAGCTTATAAAAATAAATTCCACTGGGAAGATTCTTGCCGTTGAAATTTACTGAATAGCTCCCGGTATTTTGTTTTTCATTAATCAAAGAATTGATCTCTTTGCCGAGTATGTCAAAAATTCTTAAGGTTACAAAGCTATTTCTTTTTAACGAATAGCTAATAACGGTTTCGGGATTAAAAGGATTTGGATAATTTTGATACAACGTAAAACCGCTGGGAACAGTGGAAGAATTATTTTCAATAAAGACACTTCCCCCGGTAGTAGTCTTTTTAATTAAGCCGACATTCCCGACTACATAGCCTGTGTTATCATCAATGAATTCAATATCGTTAATTCTTCTTTCGCCCACATGATAATCAACCCAGTTATTGCCCTGATTTGTTGTCTTATAGATTTTGTTTTCAGATCCAATAAATTCATTGGAAATTAAAAAACCGGTATTTTCATCAAAAAATTTTATTTTAATATAAGCACCATAAGAAGAATTAAAATCCCAATGAATGCCACCATCTGTTGTTTTAAAAAGTTCATAAGTTTCTTGTACAAAAGGGTCAGGGATAAAGCCGGAAATAAAACCGGTGTTTTCATTTATAAAATGTAAATCTCGAGTAATAGATGAATCAAAATCCAGGTTTCTAACAAATAACCAATTGTTTCCGTTATTAGTGGTTTTTAGTAGCTTACTTGTATCCCAAGCGTTGAACATATATCCAATGTTGTGTGAAGGAAATTCAAAATCATAAATTGTAGAATTATAAAAAGGTTGAGTTGACCAGTTAAGACCGCCGTTCGTCGTTTTATAAAAATAATCATCATAACTGCAACATCTACTAGAAAAGCCCGTATTAACATCTAAAAACTGCCAAGTCCCGGCAGAATCTGGAAGAGGTAAATAATTCCATGCTTTCCCCCCGTTTACCGTTTTAAGTAAAAAATAACTACCTACTGCAATTCCTGTATTCCCATCAAAAAATTGTATTTTGAAAATCTCAAAAGGAACTTTCACTGCTGTCCAGTTATTTCCTTCATTGGTTGTTTTGTAAAGAGCATTACTTGATGATGCAAACGTATAACCTGTATTGTGATTTGGAAAAGTTACCTGGTAGAAATCTTCAAGTGATCCTTTTGGACATTTTGAAACCCAGGTATTTCCAATGTCTGTTGTTTTAAATATCGTACCATAAGTACCTACCAGATAACCTTCGTTTGAATTTGGAAAATTTAGTGAAGCCAGGTTGTATCCTTCAGCCGTAATCGTGTTATTATATGTCCAGTTTAAACCTGTATTTGTTGTTTTAAGATATGTAGAATTGTTGCCGCTCATAAAGCCGGTTGAAGCATCTAAAAATTGAATGGAAGTGATTGCTTTTGGTATCGATTGAAACTCATAATTCAGCCAGGTATTTCCACCGTTAGTAGTTTTTCTTAACTGTCCCCCGGTAATTCCCCCGGGTGCAAAACCGGTATTGGCATTTATAAAAGTAATTGCATTATAACTCCCTCCTGTATTTATCGTTGTCCAATTATTTCCTCCGTTAGTTGTCTTCAATATTACCCCGTGACCGCATATAAATCCTTTATCAGGATTTAAGAAAAATATTCCTTTCAAAAGAAAGTTTACTCCTGAATTTTGATTGAACCAGCTTTGACCCGCATCTGTTGTTTTTATTATTCTTCCGTTTGTACCGCAGGCATATCCTGAATTTACATCCGTGAAATAAATCGAATATAAAGTATCATCAGTTCCTACCGGGATACTATTCCAGTTCATGCCCGAATTGGTAGTTTTTAAAATTATCCCGCCTGTACCTGCAGCATACCAGGTATTTTCAATTTGTATAGTTAATGAGTATAAATCTTTGGTAAAATTTGAATAATACCAATTCCAGTTTTCCCCTACGTCGGTTGATAAGCTTCAATAACTGCCTGACGAAATCCTCTTGTTCTCAATGCAGATTCCCTCATTATTTTGACAATCTTTTTCTCATTGTCAAAAGAGTTATAATTTTCTGGTCTAGGAGTTTCATTTAATTTCTTAACGATTTTTTGCACTTCAAATGATTTTGTTGAAAAAAATTCTTTCTGGTCTATAGGGATATTTAATAATTTCAGCGCTTCATCATACCCGCTTTCTGTAAGCATCCACTCTTTTCTATTAGTGAGGAGAATTGTTGATGTTGGTCTTGATACTAATTTTTTTATCGCTAATTTGTCAGCAGCTCTGTATAAAAGACGATGCCAAAGAGGTGTTTTTACAATTCGATTCTCTTTATGATAGATTCTCTCCAAAACCGTTGTTCTTTGATTTTGGTTTAAATCAAATTCATTGGCGATTTCATTCACAATTTCTTCCCCTGAAGAAAACTCTTTAATTACTCCATTGTGTCTGAAAAGAGTTCTTAGTAAGGCTTTCTCAACTTCCTCTCTTGTTGGCATCTCCAACTTTTCAAGCATGTTACTTTCGTAACTCATAGAGAAAATTTTTGAAATTCATGTTGCTATTCGACATGCTTTAGGGATTTACATCTTTAATATAAAAAATAAAGTTGATGATTTAACTGAATTAAATAAGATATTAATGTTCTACTATGTACACGACAAAATTTTTATAACGTTATTAAATTCAAAGTTGTTATAAATTTTCTCCTCTAAGAGCTTTCTAAT
>JBBSDT010000233.1:0-5546 GCA_038240405.1 Ignavibacteria bacterium | reverse complement strand
TGTATCCCCAGCACGCAGAATATTTATATTGGTGCTCTGTTGGTCTGGGATTGAGATGCTTTAGCAGATATGTATTGTTATCAGCTAATTGGGAATATATATTGCCAGTGAAAATGCTTGTAATGAATAGCAAGAAGAGAGTAAATAAGGATTTCATATTCGGGCGTATGTTTTATATTAAAAAAATTTGGGGGTTTAACAAAGATATAACATTTTCACTCTTTTAAAAATTCAAATAAGGCTTAAATATTTATTTCCATTTATTTCAGTTTATCTCTGAAGACTGGTAAAATTGAATAAAAAAAACCTTCTTTAAAATTACCCGGGTAAATACTAAATTATTACTGAACTTATATCACTATGGTAAAATTTTTACTGCTGGCAATAACATTTCTTTCGATTACTCCACTTGATTTTAATACTAATAAAATAGAACCTGGTAGAATTAATAATTTGAAAAATGAATTTTCATTAGGCAATGAGACTCTTTTAAAACACTATCAATCTATGATAGCAAATAAACAGATCGGATTGATTACAAATGCCAGCGGAGTTCTGCCCGACGGTACCCTTCTCCTGGATATATTAGTAAAAAACTTCACTGTATCAAAAGTCTTTACTCCTGAACACGGATTAAGGGGCGATAATAATAATGAAAACTATATGGATCCCGTAACAGGAACTGAGATTGTCTCATTGTACGGTTCAAAGAAAAAACCGGATAGTAATGATCTGAACAATGTAGATGTGCTTGTATATGATTTACAGGACGTTGGATCCAGATTTTACACATTTATAAATACAATGTACTATTGTATGGAAGCTTCTATCGAAAATAATAAACAAATTATTGTTTGTGACAGGCCTATAATTCCTAATGGAAATTACGTTGATGGGTTTATGCTTGAGGAAAATGAGAAATCTTTTGTAGGTTTAATTAATGTTCCGGTTGCATATGGTATGACTTGCGGGGAGCTTGCAGGCTATATTAATGCGGAATATTTTAATAATAAATGTGATTTATATGTGGAGAAGATGGAAAATTATTCACATAACATGGAATATAACAGCCTTAATCTTTACTGGATAAAGCCTTCACCGAACATTTATTCTCCAGCTTCGGCAGTTTGTTATCTTGGCACCTGTTTGCTGGAAGGAACTAATTTTGCGGAAGGAAGAGGAAGTGAAAAGCCATTTGAATATATCGGAGCTCCATATTGTGACGGAGCAAAGCTTGCAGAGGAATTATCTTCATATAATCTTAGAGGGGTAGGTTTTGAAAATATTTCTTTTATTCCCCTTTCAAAGCCGGGTCTGTCAAGTCCGCCAAAGTTTATAAATGAAAGATGCGAGGGAGTGTATATCAATGTTCATGACGAAATTACTTTTGAACCGGTTAAAACGGGAATTGCAATTCTTGTTTCATTAAAGAAGCTCTTTACCGGATTTCAAATTAATAAAAATAATTTTTTAGATAAGCTTGCGGGCACAAAAGAGTTAAGACAAATGCTGAATAAAGGAAGCAGTTATGAGGAAATAATAAACTCATACGAAAATAGGCTGAATGAGTTTAAATCCGAAAGACAAAAATATCTGTTATATCAGTAGATAAAGTTTACATTATAAGTATTCAGGATTATTATTTATTGGAATATTGTTTAAACAATTTTGTATTAAGTTTTTTATTTATATGTTAAACCATCTAAAAAAACCAATTTGATATATAAGAAAACAAAAATAATTTGTACAATAGGACCTGCAGTAGGGTCGGTTGAAAAAATAGCAAAATTAATTGATGCAGGAATGGATGCTGCCCGGCTGAATTTTTCTCATGGAACCCATGAAATACATAAGCAGTACATTGAGAATATTCGCGAGGCGGGAAAAATTAAAGGTAAGATGATTGCTATTATTCAGGATCTGCCGGGTCCAAAAATAAGAGTGGGAAAATTAGCTAACGGGAGTGTTTTGCTCAAGGAAGGGCATACAATAAAAATTACTTCTAGAGACACGCTCGGAACCGACGGTATTATCTCTACAAATTACCCGCAGCTTATAAATGACCTTTCACATAATGAAAAGATACTTCTGGATGACGGGAATCTTGAACTTAAGGTGATTTCAAAGGAGCCCGTTAACGATGAAATAGAATGTGAAGTTTTGAGGGGAGGAATATTAAAAGAGAAAAAGGGATTAAACCTTCCTCACACGAAATTAAACCTTTTGTCACTTACTGCCAAAGATATCATTGATCTTGACTTCGGCTTAGCAAATAATATAGACTTTGTTGCAATGAGCTTTGTGAGGGCGGCAGAAGACATTGTACAGTTGCGGGAAATACTCACATCCAGGAATAAAAACATCCCGGTCATTGCAAAGATTGAAAGACCTGATGCAGTAAAGAATATTGATTCAATTATAAAAGAAGCTGATTTCATAATGGTTGCAAGAGGCGATATGGGAGTTGAAATTTCAACAGAAGACGTCCCTGTGATTCAAAAAATGATTATAAGAAAATGCAATGAAGCAATAAAACCGGTAATAACAGCTACACAGATGCTTGAATCCATGATTGAAAATCCAACTCCTACGCGCGCCGAAGCTTCGGATATTGCTAATGCTATCCTTGACGGAACCGATTGCGTAATGCTTTCCGCTGAAACATCAACCGGAGAATATCCTGTGCTCGCAGTCAGCACAATGAAGAAAATAATCCTTAAGACGGAGGCTATTAAAACATCAACTTACTTCAATGAGATATTCATCGAAGATTCCCCTGAAAATACTTTGCATACTATATGCAATTCTGCAACCGAAATTGCGACACGCGTAAATGCCAGAGCAATAATCACAGTAACTCACACCGGTAAATCTCCGCTTCTTTTATCCAATCACAGACCCAATGCACAGATAATTTCCGCTACTTTCGACGAAGACATAATCAAGCGATGTAAGCTCATATGGGGAGTAGAATCAATTTTAATAACCGAGAAGAGTGAATATACTGCTACATTAGAATTTATCAGAGAAAAGATCATTTCTAAAAATATCTTAAATAAATCTGACAGAATTGTAATAATAGCCCCGATGCCTTTTGATCAGTCAGAATCCGCAAATATGATTCAGGTTACCCTGGTTTAATTTATAGAGCTTCTGAAAGGTTAATTCGTTAAACTCATTCGAAAAGAAATTGATAAGAAGCACCATACAGAAAGTGTTTACACTAATTTAAAAAAAAATCATTTCAAAATTCAAATAAACAATCTTTAAAGATCCTTGCCTAATAATGAAAAATCAATTTTAGACGTGCTTATAATCGGTGCGGGACCAATCGGACTTGCATGCGGCATCGAAGCATTAAGAAACAATTTAAATTATATAATAATCGAAAAAGGATATATTGTTAATTCTATCTTTTATTATCCCACTAATATGACGTTTTTTTCTACTTCCGAAAAAATAGAAATTGGAAATGTGCCGTTTGTTTCTCATAGTGTAAAACCTAACAGAAGAGAAGCTCTCGAATACTACAGACGTGTTAAAGGAGCCTTCGGACTTGAAATTAAAACCTATGAAAAAGTAATAAAAATTGATGAAGTTGATGGCTACTATAAAATAATTACCAATAAGAATAATTATTTATCAAAGAATATCATAATATCTACAGGATATTATGATAACCCCAATTATCTTAATGTTCCGGGAGAAGAGTTATCTAAAGTAAAGCACTATTTTGATGAGCCCCATCCGTATGCATACCATAAAGTGGCTGTAATAGGAGCGGGCAATTCGGCTGTCGATGTTGCTCTTGAATTATTCAGGGTTAAAGCTGAAGTTATAATGATAATCAGGGAAGAGCAGATTAAACCCTCAATTAAGTATTGGGTAAAACCTGATATCGAAAACAGAATAAAAGAAAATTCAATCAAGGCATACTTTAAGTCCCGGTTAATTGAAATTAAAGAAAAAGAAATTGTAATTCAGACTCAGGAGGGTATACTCGAACTTGAAAATGATTTTGTCTTTGCAATGACGGGATATCATCCCGATCATGCCTTTCTTAAACAAGTGGGAATTAATCTTGATTGGAATAATAATCCCATCTTTAATAAAGAAACTTTTCAAACTAATAAGAAAGGAATATATTTAGCGGGTGTAGTTTGCGGTGGGAAAAATACTGACAAGTACTTCATCGAAAATTCAATAGAGCATTCAAGCATTATTGTAAAAGAAATCTTAAATAACAAAAAACAAAGTCCCTAGATCTTTCTCTTCCAACATTTATCTAAAGTATATTTTTGAAAATATTATCCAAAAAAAAGCTTCCGGTACCCAATTACCGGAAGCCGATCCGAAAGGAGAGGATTGTGTATTTATCTTACTATGGAAATTTGAATTTTTATGAAAGATAAATTATTGGGGAACCTCACCCTTCACTAACCCAACAACATTTCTTTAATTTAGAACACCACTGTCTTAACCTCCAAAAAAAATTCTTTAAATTTAAATCCGACTTCATTAATCTCTTCCTGTAAAATAATTATTCAATTCCTATACCTCTGGATATACTTCTAAATTGTGAGATAAAGCTCCCGGAGCCCAATTCCGGAAGCTTTATTCGAAAGGAAGGAAATGAAAATCTTATTTGAATTTGCTACCATTGTCAAATCTCAATTCTATTTACAAATGTTCAAAAATTTATATTTCCGAACGTAAAAAATTCTCCATGTTCTATTACAACGATAACAAGGATTTAAGAAAAAGCATTATTTTTAATAAATGCCTGAATGCTAAGCGGCTCCAAACTTAAGACATCTTAATTCATATTAAATATAAATTACTCAATTAAAACTAAAGTTTGCAAATAAGAATTGAACCATTCGTAGTATTCCAAAAATTCCTGGGAAAGATGAATTTCTATTAGTTAAATAAAGGTTTCTTACGACCGAAGTATGTTTGCGGCATTAAAACCAGAGATTTATAAAGATTGTTAGTAGACAGTTTCTTAAAAAGTTCAACAATTGCTCCTTAAAATGAGAAAACTCGGCCTGAAGCGTGTTAAAAGACTTGTAAAAAGGATATAAACTTGTTATATTAGCACTCTTAGCAATAGACTGCTAAAGTAATAACTCGCATAAATCTAATTCTTTACAAATAAATAAATCAGAAAGGTAAAAAATGAACATTACACCATTAAGCGATAGGATTATCGTTAAACCGGCAGAAGCAGAAGAAAAAACAGCCTCAGGTCTTATAATTCCTGATACTGCCAAAGAAAAGCCCATGAAAGGGGAAGTTGTGGGAGTTGGCAAAGGAAAAATCAATGATGATGGTAAGGAAATAAAAATGGAGCTAAAAGTGGGAGATAAAGTTCTTTATGGTAAATATTCCGGCACAGAAATAACAGTGGAAGGCGTAGAATATTTAATTATGAGAGAATCCGATGTTTATGCAATTTTATAACAAAATTTAAAAACTTAAATAAAATAAAAAATGGCATCAAAAATAATAACATTCAACACTGAGGCACGTGCTTCTTTAAAGAG
>JBBSDT010000232.1:0-5549 GCA_038240405.1 Ignavibacteria bacterium | reverse complement strand
ATTCTATCTCTTTTACATACCATGGCTCTGGTAATTGTAATGCCATTTGAAATATTTCTTTGCTGTTCATGTTTTTTCTGCAAAGCTAATATTTCTTGATACTTTTTTCCACTATAAATCATATAGCACCCCTTATTTCTTGGCGGCAAAGTATTTGCTCAGGGAATGGTACCACCTCCTCCCATAAAATCATCTTTTATAGATGCTTCCGTGGGGACGTGGGTTTCAGATCCATACCAGATGATGGGAGGAACAAATACTGATGTGGTTACTCACAAAATGATTTTGAATGGTCAATTTATGGAAATTGATGTTCACAGTACCAGTGATAAAGGATTTGTTTACGACGCACTTGGCATTATAGCTCCCACAGCCGAAGGACCAATGACCGGTTGGTTTTTTGATGTATTTGGCAAAGATGGAATTGGTAATTACACCGGCAAATATGACGGATCAAAAGTCACTTTGACGGGTACAGGCAATTGGGGAACCGAGATGAGGGAGATAACTATAAATGGAAATACAATGATTCATAATATTACTTATAAAATGAAAGGCGCTGATGGAAACTATATGCCGGATGAGAAAATGACAATAACTTATCATAAGAAAATGTAGGGTTTGATAAATGTTTCAAAAAATCCGCCTGTAAGATTCACTTCAGGTGGATTCTTATTTTTTATATTATCAAAACTATTACACCTCCGATTATCATAAGCGCGCCGGCAATGGTCTTAATAGTTAATTGTTCATTTAAAAAAACGAATGCCAATATAATTGTCAGAGCAACGCTAAGTTTATCTATGGGTGCAATAATGGATAATGGTCCTTCCTGTAAAGCTTTAAAATAAAAAATCCAGGAGAGTCCTGTCATGATACCCGAAACTACTAGGAAGAGTAAAGTTTTTTTTGTTATGAATGCAAGTCCCTGCTGCTCTCCTCTGACGAAAACAATTCCCCAGATAAGTATAAGAACCACAACCGTCCTGATTGCCGTAGCTAAATTTGAATTTACTTCTTTAACTCCTACTTTGGCAAATATTGCTGTTAATGAGGCAAAAAAGGCAGAGAGAATAGCGTAAAGTACCCACATAATATTTTTGTTTTTACTGCAAAGTAAATTAATTTAGCAATGTGTAAATTTTTGTTTTGAATGTTAAGCCAAATTTTCCCTCCGGAAACATTATTATGGAACAAAATCCGGATAAAGTAATTTACCGTTGCTAATATGCATTTAATTATTTCAGGATTTTGTTCAACAATAAATTAAATATTGATTTTTAATTAAAACTAATTTACTTTTTAGTAAATATTACTAAACAGGAGAAAATTGACAATGAATGAAGATAATAAAGCAAACCTTAATGAATTGCCTGAACATATCCAGAATAATATTAAGTCAGAAATAGACTTCCTAAAGCTTGAAAAAGATATCGAAAAGGACCTTAAAACAAATCCGAAATATAAAGAATACTTTGAAAAATTTTCTTCGAGCAGCGTCAAAAACTTCATAGATTCCTACAAACGGAAAAAAGCACATGTCATATCTTATGGGGAAATGTATTCCCGGGATGAAGACGCCCGCCAATTAAAATATAAGGAGCTGGCTGAAAATTATTTATTTTATATACAGCAAAAAAAATTATTTAATTTTCAATGCGAATGGAGAGCTGAGCTGGTAACAGCGCCTGAAATAAAAATAACTGATGATTTCAAGTACTGGGAAGATGAAATAAGAAACTGTAATTTTATACCAGCTATCACAGAAGATGAAATATTACTTCTGAAGGAATTTTTAATTGAAGGAGATTTCAGGGAAGATATAGAATATTTTGCTTCCTGGCAGGACTATGATAAATTTAAAGAAAATTACAACAGTGATTCGGAAGATGATATGCTTCCACTTTGGTACGAGTTCTTTGATTCAAGAAAGGGAAGCGGTAACCTATTGACTTTGCCTAACACAAGAGGGGAAAAAGAAGATTTCTACTGGAAAATATATTTTGATAACCAGATAAAAACGGGGCAGGAGAAAATTGAAAAACAAAAAATTGAAGGAACATATATAGAGCCTGTGATAGACAACAGGCCAATATTGAATTCTTTTGGTGATCATTTATATGAATTTGTTGAATTATTTGAAGAAGGTAAAACGAAAAGATATTTTAAGGCTGAGTATGATTCAAGTGAGTCAAGATATGAGCTTGAAGATATCGAGCCTTATCTGGAAATTTTATTGAATGCAGATGAACCTGTGACAATGGAAATTTCAGACAACTGGAAAGACGCTATCATTAAAACTGCTGTTAAATATGAAAATGGAAAAGTTTCCGAAGTTATTGATGAGGTTTATGGTGAATATCTCCAAAGAATCAGTCTTGGAATTTCCTATGAAAAACACGAAAGCTATCATGAAAATATTTCAAAAGGGATGATGGAGCAAATTCTAAAAGGAAGAAAGCTTAATGGTGAACCTGAAGATCTGAATTTTTAGAAATAAATTGTTTTAAAGCAATACAATCCGTTTGGTAATTTTAATCGAACGGATTTTTTATTGCTTAATAAAAAATCAAATAGTATCAATAAATTAATGGGTGATTTATTCGTAAATATTGCATTGAACCTTCCGATAGATACGCTTTTTACATATAAAGTGCCGGATTATTTAAAAACATCCGTTGAAAAGGGAAAAAGAGTTCTTGTAACATTTGGAAAAAATACAGTTACAGGTATTATTACAGATGTCAATGATTTTACAATATTAAAAAAAACTAAAGATATAAAATCAGTTATAGATCAGCAGAGAATAATTACCGATGAGCTGATAGAATTCTGCCGGTGGGTTAGTGAATATTATATCACTCCCGTTGGTGAAGTATTATTCTCTGCTTTTCCAAGAAAAATAAATATTAAATCCGAATTCTATTATTTTTTAGAGGAGGATTATAAAGACAGGCTTGACGGGAGTAAATTATCTGACGAGATATTAATTGATATTATTGAAGTTTTCGAACGGAAAGATCGCGGCGGCCTTACCAAAAAACAGGTAGAAAAAAAAATGAAGTTTATTGATTTAAATAAGTACTTTAATTCCCTTACAGATCTGAAAATTTTAAGAGGTGAGAATTACTACTCCAAACCTACTAAAGAGAAATTTATTAAAATTATTAGTAAAAACTTTCCAATAGAAGAGTTAAGTGCTTTAATTAAAGAGTTTAGGGTAAGTTCCCTGAACCAGATTAAACTGTTAAATAGAATTAGTGATGGAGGTGAATTCGATGTTAACGAGCTGCGTAAAGAATTAAATGTGCCGGTTTCAATCATGAATTCTTTACTTAAAAAATCTTTAATAAAAATTAAGGAAGTAAGAAAACACAGAGACCCGGGAGGTATATTTTCAGAAAATATTAAAAATTTACTGTTAAATAAGGACCAGATAGTTGTTTTAAATAAAATTTATGAAGCCTTAACTATTGGAGAATTCAAATCTTATCTACTATTCGGAGTTACAGGCAGCGGAAAAACTGAAGTTTATATAAATGCTATAAAAAAAGTAATAGAGCAAAATAAAACTGCGATAGTTTTAGTTCCGGAGATTTCTTTAACTCCTCAGTTAATTTTTAGATTTCAAAGTGTCTTCGGGGGAATGATAGGTGTTATTCACAGCAGATTGTCCGATGGCGAAAAACTTGATACTTATGACAGGATAAAAAACGGCACATTCAAAATCATAATTGGCGCGCGCTCTGCGTTATTCGCGCCTTTAAAGAATATTGGGATAATAATTGTTGATGAGGAACATGATGCTTCGTACAAGCAGGAAAATTCACCTCGCTATAATGGCAGGGATGCTGCAATATACCGGGCTAAAATAAACGGTGCTGTTATAATTCTTGGCACAGCTACGCCTTCTGTTGAGTCTTATTACAATAGTATAACGGGTAAACACGAGCTGCTTTCGCTTCCTGAAAGAGTGGCAAATACAAAGCTGCCGGAAATTAAAATTATTGACTTATTAAAAAGAGAAAAGACGGAAGAAGATAAAAAAGACTTTTTTGATACAATTGACAAGGTAAGAATAAGATTTTTATCAAAGGATTTGATATATGAAATCGGCGAGAGATTATCGAAAAAAGAAAGCATAATAATTTTGCAAAACAGAAGGGGATACCACTCTTACCTTGAATGTCTGAATTGTGGTAATGTAGAAACGTGTATCAGGTGCAGCATTGCATTAACCTATCATAAAGCTCTGGAAATTTTGAAATGCCATTATTGCGGATATACAAGAAAATTCAGCAGCATTCCTTTGAAGAACAAGATTTGTTCCATATGCAATTCAACCAGGGTTATTCCAAAAGGTACCGGAACGGAAAGAGTTGAAGAAGAGTTGCAAAAGATTTTTCCGAGTGCAAATATTCAACGAATGGATTCGGATACTTTAACTTCCAAAAAACTATATAATAAGATCTTGAAGGATTTTTATGATCAAAAGATAGATATACTAGCAGGAACACAGGTAATTTCCAAAGGATTGGATTTTCCGAATGTGACACTTGTAGGTGTGGTAAATGCGGATATTGGAATGTTGAATCCTGACTTCAGGGCTACAGAAAAGACGTTTCAGATATTAACACAGGTTGCAGGGCGGAGCGGGAGAAGTGAAAACAAAGGAGAAGTTCTTATACAAACCAATCATTCGGATTTTTATATATTTAACGACATAAAAACTTATAATTATAAAAACTTTTATGAAAACGAAATTAAAGCGAGAAAATCTTTAAATTACCCTCCGTTTAGTAGACTGACCATTATCGAAACCCGGTCTGAAGATCAGAAGCTTGCTGAATCCAAGATAAAAGAAATATTTAACGCGCTAAGGCAATTTGATAATTTGCATTTGCTTGAAGTTCTTCCTCCGGGTGTTCCATTATTTTCTAAATTAAAAGATAAATACAGGTATCACCTGATAATTAAATCTAATAAAGAGAAAGATCCAACAGGAAAATACCTTAATGAAATTCTGAAACGGGTAAGCATGTATGTGAAGGATAACATACCGAAGAAAGTAAATGTTATAATAGACGTTGATGCTATGAACCTGTTATGAGTTTATTATAGGATTGGCAAAATGGAGGGAATGTCTGAATCAGGATTTACAGGATTATAGGATTAACAGGATGAAGGGATTAAACAGGAATAAGTATTGTCAAAATCTTTACAAAATGCTGTAAATCTTTAAATCCTGAAAATCCTGATTCAGACAATTTTAGGATTAACAGGATGAAGAGAATGTCTGAATCAGGATTAACAGGATTATAGGATTGGCAGGATTAAGGGATTAAACAGGAATAAGTATTGTCAAAATCTTAACAAAATCCTGTAAATCTTTAAATCCTGAAAATCCTGATTCAGACAATTTTAGGATGAAGGGAATAAACAGGAATAAGTATTGTCAAAATCTTTACAAAATCCTGTAAATCTTTAAATCCTGAAAATCCTGATTCAGACATTTTATAGGATTAACAGGATTATAGGATTAACAGGAT
>JBBSDT010000231.1:0-5566 GCA_038240405.1 Ignavibacteria bacterium | reverse complement strand
TTATTCTCAAGCAGCTCTCTGAGAATAATAATCTTCTGTTCGGCTGTGTAGCGTTTTTTCTCCCGCATTTTGGAATTTCCTTTCTTTAAGTTTACAAATATAAGAATTTTGAAATTCCATTTCCACTTGAAGCATTACAAAGTCGTGAAATCGTAAAGATTATTTGAACTTCCCCTACCAAAAAAGTATCCTCCTGCGCTGCTCCATGTTTCAAGACTGTTTCTATGTTTGATTGTTAAATAATAAGCGCCATCTACCGCATGATTAAAAAAACCAAGTCCTGTAAATGTTATTGAATCAATTACTATTTTTGCTGAATCAACTATCGCATATGGAGATATAATATTTCTTAAATAAGTTGAAACCGTATCTTTCATATTCAATCTACCATTATTATAAAATCCTTCAATTGAAACTGTTAATGATAACGGCATTTCTGCAATCGGGTAAAATTTAAACAAACCTTCCGTGTAATCCCCCCAATATATTTCGCCTGCTTCATCAACTCCAAAAGTAATTGGAGAAAAAGGACTGCTGTTAAAAAGTGTATTCGTTGTTGCTGGATTTATTCCATCATAAGTTAATGCCCAAAAATCATTATGAATATTATCTGCATAAATATATTTCCCGTATAGTTCCGGCCGTGCAGAACCACGATATACATATCCCCCAATTATAGCTGCTGAAAATTCAGGAGGGTACATTAAATGTGAATACTCAAATATCGGTCTTGTGAACCCTCTCCCGGTTGTATCACAAAGAGTATCAGGATAACAATGGTAACCTTCCATCTTATTCCATCCATAATTCTTACCGTTATTAATAATATCTATCTCTTCGTATTTAGATTGTCCTACATCCGCACACCAAAGTTTATTTGTCAACTTGTCAAAATTGAATCGCCAGGGGTTTCTAAAACCATAAGCATATATTTCCTCTCTAAAACCTTGCGTGTTTCCAAAATAAGGATTAAATGCGGGGATTGAGTATTGACGCCCTCCAGATGGGTTATCTACGTCAATTCTTATCATTTTCCCCGCAAGATTCGTTCTGTCCTGACTTAATACTCCACCATTCCCTCCATCGCCAAAGGCAACATAAAGAAAACCGTCTACACCAAACTTAATGTTTCCCCCTGTATGATAATCCTGCGGCTCGGAGAATGTAATTATATTTTGACGTGATTCGAAAATTGCAGAATCTGTTCCCATCAGAAACGGTACGGTATTAGGACTTACCGTAAATCGTATAACTCGCAAATAGAAAACTCCGCCACGATCAAAATCATAATGAACGTATATGTATGGAGTATGCGGAAAGTTGGGATGAAATACCATTCCATCGATACCTGCGTTCGGATGATTGCAAAGACTTGTCATATCAAGATATATCCTTTCATGAGAAGTGTTTGGATGATTAGATATAACCCAAATCTTACCAGATAACTCTGCTATGAAAGTATTCGGATGTTTCTCTCTTAAAAATTCATTCAGATAAAAACTGAAAAAATATTTTAGATGGTTACTCATGGTGGTTGTCCTTGATATAGCAGATAAACTATTTTTGTCTCTATCTAAACCTAATGCCATTAACAATCCCAGGTTGTCAATGTCACCTTTAATCATAGTGAGGTAATTTACATCTTCTCCTTGCTTGGCTAATTTACCGAAAGTCATGACTTGTCCTAATATATCATCCGGGTCTTCATCCCTTTCGGACTTATTCTCCTTTGAGTTTTTTTGAACATAGTTTGCATAAAGATATATCCGTATCCGGATTTCCCGTAAAATCAGGAATACACCACAAATATTTTTCAAATAAAACCAATAATAAGTTAATAATTGTTGAAAAATCATCTTCTGATTCATAGAAGGATACGATTTGTTCAAGATCATTTCTGAAATTCTCAAGATCTTTTTCTACGTATTTTTTTAGATTTGAGTATTCCGAAAATGCCGGAATTAACTCCTTATAATTCTTTTTTATTAGATAATCCTGATTATAGTATATTGCCTTAATATCTGAATCTGATTTTAATCTGATTTTAGAAAATATAGAGGATAAGAATTTATGCTGCCATTGTTCATTTGGTTCTTCAGCTTTTTCTAATAATTCCCGTTCACTTGCTGATAAATGATCGGCTGATTTTACAATTTGCTCTATATCATTCTTTGGTTTATGGTGATATAAAATAATATTGCAAAATTTTTCATAGTTTTCTTCGTCCCCAAGTATAGAAGTTATAGTTGTTTTTATGTTTACATTATCGTCTATAAACTTCTTCCCTTCAACCGGATGAGAAAAATAACTTCTTCCCAGATTACATCTTTGTACAAACTTCCCTATATCATGAAAGAGTGAACCAAGTATCAATACTCTTTCTTCTTGTGTATATTTCATTTCATTTATTTTAGCTCTACAAAACTAATCTATTAACTTTAAACTCCCAATACCCGCAACCTTTCGGAAATGTTTTTAATCTGTAAAGCTTTATACAACATTATTTTCCTTCGAAATTGAAAATATTTATAATGGATACAATAAATTGTTATTAAATAGTGAATCAATTTGTTAAGCCAGGTTAGGTATTTGTCAGGATATGATTTCTTTCTTCATATACTGCTCTTCTTTAAATAAATTTTTTAAAAGTAATAAAAATATTTAAGAATATATAATTACTTTTTGAAGAACTTTTTAAGGAAAAATTAAATAAGTTCGATATATACTTTGAATTACCCTATAAACTTTATCTTCAATTACTGACGCAGCCAAAGCCCTGACTGCACAGTTTGCCAAAACCCGCTTCATAACCAAGCTTCATAACTGCCGGATTTCCTTTCAGCTTAAATCCGAAATAAAATCCTTTTACTTTACTTTCTTCCAGGCTGTCCTCTTTGATTGTTATAAGTTTACTTTTCACATTACCTGAAGCTTCAAAAGAATCAATACAGGGCTTATCGTATTCCAATTTGAAATCTCCTAAGAAATTTATATCAATATTGTTTTCTACTAATGCCAGTAATTTACCTTCAAGGCTCCTGATAAAGTACTCTGAGTAATCTTTATCATCAGGGCTCATGTATGTTTCTGATACCTTTCCATTATGTTCAGACTTTTTTGAAATCACTATTGGTGATATGGTTCTGAATGTCATCTCCCCAGCGAAAACCGGTTCAGGAATCAGCTCTACAGTAGTGATATGAAATTCAGATTCAAGATTCCTGTCAAATATTTTTAATTTCTTATTCTCAAACATTCCGATAATAAAATTTTCCATAGTTTTATTACTAAGCATGCCCACTATTAATTCAGCTTTCTCTCCCTTTATCTTTAAATACTTTTTATCATATAAGTCTGTTACTTCAGAATCAGGAAGATACAATTTTGAAAACGTAAACATCTTGAATTTTTTGCTTCCGCTCATGAAACCTTTTTCATGAAGCCATTTTGAATATTCATTGTCAGATGTTTCTATCGTGCGGTATATAAAAGAGGAAAGTGCATATTGATAATTGATCGGGATTAATTGATTTGTTCTTACTTGTTTCAGGGAAAGTTTTATTCTCATAAGATTGTAGTTCTTTTGTTATTTTACGGGCTTCAACACCTAACTTTTTTTAACAAAATTACTTCGTCATCCTGAAAAACGCAAAATTCCTTGCAAAGACAGAATTTGAATTTATATTAATCTTCGGAATAATGCCGGGTTCCTGCAAAGACATAACTTAATTTAATACTCATCATTTTCTTTCTAACAGTATTTGCGGCTCCACTCTGCCGGCGTCATCATTCCATCTTTGTAAAAGTCCTCCATCTGCAACCTGAAAACTGCCATCTTCCTTTATGAGATGCAGAAATGTATAAGTTTTATCTTCCCTTATGTCCGTAGTTGTGGTTTCTATCACCGGTATCCATGTACCGGTATTAAAGAAAAATTTTGTTTCACTATCCTGTCCGAATTCATATGAACCGGGATTGTGCGTATGCCCCATTGTCATTATTCTGTAATCTGTTCCCTGGAGTCTTTGCTTTGCAAATTTCTCAAGACTTTCCGGCTCTTCAAGCTGAAGCCAGGCTATTAGCCGTGACATCAAATATCCAAGCATTAAGAGGCCTGTAGGGTATATCATATATGTTTTTATAGTCTCCAGTATACCGGTTCCTATATTTCCGGGGAGCGGGGATGGCTTTGTACCCCAAAATAAATTTAATATCTGATCTCCGAATAAAATAATTACAGGAATGATCAAAGCTAATGAGAAAAGGAAAACTCTTCCGAAGATATACCAAAGATATTTTCTGTTTGTAACCGAGATTCTTATTACCAAAGGAATGTGTTGAAAAAGAATCTTCAGCGCCAGGGGGAAATTTTCTTTTATTAACATGGGCAGAAAATTTCCCTGTGGGCGGACATTATCAAAGAATGGATAAAATAATTCTACCCTGTTGACAAGATACCTGTTATAGAACGAGCCAAATGGTATGCAAAGTTCACTAGTAGAGACGTCTGATACCGGGTCGTCTAATATTAAAGTAAATTTATCATACCGGTGACCATGTTCAATATAAAATTCATCATCAATAACTATTGAATCATCTATAAATAAAATATCAGGTAAAATTTTGTTTAATATTTTTTTTAATTCACCTCTTTTTTCAGAATGAATAGTTTCGGCAAGAGCCAATCTTAAATAATTTCTTACATTCAGCCAGCTGATTTCAACATCATGATTACCTTTCAGAATAATTATTTTGTTATTCTCTGCAAGCCAGCCTGCAAGGGCTTTAAAAAACACCGGATGACCCTCCCGTATTAGTTCTAATTTCCATATTGTCTTAAAATCATTTGTCTTAAGTCCGTATTTTCTTTCAAGTCCTGAAATAGAATTACTGAGCTCTTCTATATTTTTATGTATACTTAATTTGGACAATGCATCGCTCCATTTTTTATATTGATTTAAAATGGCTTGCTCTTCAGGTACAGAGGGAGGCGGAACAGGGTTGCCTTTAATTATTCGTTTAATTCTTTTTGATAACCTGACTCTTCTCTGTCTTCCGGGAAAATCAACAACCCTTAGAAAATCAAATATATCACCGTTAATAATTAAAATTGCATTTTCTGAATTCTTAGTTTTATTTGCATGAATAAGAAACCGAATAAAAGAATCGTCGTCAAAAAAATTTTCCGTTCCCCTGTATACCCCGATTTCATTTTTGCCTCCGGCTATATGCAAATCGCTTACGACGAATATCTCCTCTCCATTTGTATTGTAGGGGACAGGTTTCGTTGGTTTGGGATCCGGTTGTTTAAAAATCCTGCTTCCGGACAGAAGGTAAGTATCTTTTTGTATCTGAAATGCGCCGGATGGATGATCTTCCTCATAAAGCATAAGCATGTTTGCAATTGTATCATCACTTATTTTATATTCCTTCCGGTCTATAAGATTGATTGCATCATAGGCCTGACGAAAATAAACAGGATTCATAAAAAAATCTTCATGCCCCTGATCTTTCCATAATGTAAAATGTTTTTCTTTGCTTGATACTTTATCAAACATATGCTTTT
>JBBSDT010000230.1:0-5583 GCA_038240405.1 Ignavibacteria bacterium | reverse complement strand
TATTTATAGGTTCATTCCTGGTAACTACCGCACCTGCCCCCACTACTGAGTTTTCGGCGATAGTGAGTCCGCACATTATTGTCGAGGAAGAGCCTTTTGAAGCGCCCTTTTTTACAATAGTTTTTTCAACTTTCCAGTCATCTTCATTTTGAAGTTGCCCTTCCTTATTAGTTGCTCTTGGTATCTTATCGTTTATAAAAGTTACATTATGGCCGATGAAAACATTGTCTTCAATGGTTACTCCTTCGCAAATAAATGTATGAGATGAAATTTTGCAGTTCTTTCCGATGCTTGCATTTTTTTGTATTTCAACAAATGTTCCGACTTTTGTATTATCACCAATAGTGCATCCGTACAGATTTACAAAATCAAATATTTTTACATCAACCCCAAGTTTTACGTCGACAATATTTTTTTTATCCATTCAACCTATTTGGCCCCTCTTCCGAATATCATGACCGGAAATGTTTTGAAGATTAACTGGAGATCCAGCCAGGGAGTCATATTATTTATATAATATAGATCAAGAACTACAGAGTCCTTAAAGGAAACTGAGCTTCTTCCCGAGACCTGCCATACACCTGTACAGCCCGGCAATACGGTATGCCTTCTTTTATGCCAGTCATCAAATGCTTCATATTCGTATTGCAGGCATGGCCGGGGACCTACAAGGCTCATGTCGCCTTTCAAAACATTAAACAACTGCGGAAGCTCATCAAGTGATGTCTTCCTCAGGACTTTTCCTACTGAAGTAACAATATTTTCATTTACTATTTTGGAGGTATTATTTATTAGCGTGGTGTTGTATTTTATGAATCCGATCATATGGCCGGCTCTTTCATCATGTTCTGCGTTAATATACATTGACCTGAACTTGTAAAATTTAAATGGCTTTCCGTCCTTGCCGATCCGGATCTGTCTGAAAAATATTTCACCGGGAGAAGACAGTTTTACTAAAATGGAAATAGCAATAAAAACAGGAAATAAAATTATTATTCCCAGTAACGCAGCTACATAATCAAATACTCTTTTATAAACATAATTCAGATTTTTGTTGACTTTTGGAGATAAATCAACAACGGGAATTCCGGAATATGATTCTGTAACAATTTTTTCCGGCACTATATTGAATAATTCGCTTGTAAGCTTAACGCTCTTGTCAAGTCCGTTGCACCTGTCAATAAGCATCATAAGGCTTTCATATCCTATATTATCTATTGCAATTATAATTTCATCTACACCCATATCTTTTACCACTTTCTCTAAGTCTCCAATCTTTCCCACACAGCAAATTTCTTTAAAAACATCATAACCATATTCAAGCTTGTCATCGAGAAATCCAACTATTCTGATCCCGTAAAAATTTTCAAAGATCAGCTTTTCTGAAAGAAGCCTCCCGGATTTACCTGCACCGATGATCAGCACATTGCTGTTGTTGAGGATCTTGGTGAAATTCATATAAAAGGGCTTAAGGAAAAGCAGCCTGATAATTGTTACACCAGTCAGCCCAATGATAAAGAAACAAAGCACAAAAACTCTTGAAGAAAGCAGGAGGCTGAACTTAATTACAAAAGAAAATAATATAAGCAATAACGTGCCATAGAGAAAAGATTTTATGATTGCCGTAATCTGCGGCGCTCTTGTCAGCAGTATGTTTACTTTGTATAAGTAGTTATTCTGAAACAGAAAAATAAATAAGAATGAAAAGCCTGAAAACGTCAGATATGTTAATAGCTCATTTTCGTAGAGTATAACATTCTTGTTAAGGATGTTTGCTGTTATGTGTTCTGATAAAATAAATGACAGGAATATTACCGAGAAGTCAAAGAATGCAAATATATATTTATACCGGGGATACTTCATTCTGTTGAATTTATTTTGTTCTCATACAAGGATAACACAAATTATTTCTTGAAAAAATGTTTAATTTTTTCGCAAACATACTCTATCTGATCATTAGTTATATCGGGGTATAATGGCAGGGAGAGACAATTGTCTGCTAACTTCTCCGATACCGGAAAATCTCCTCTTTTGTAATTAAGCTTTTCAAAACATTTTTGCAGGTGTAAAGGGATGGGGTAATGCAAACCTGTTGATATTCCGTTTTCATTAAGAAAATTTTGAAGTTTATTTCTTTCCTCAGCTTGAATTACAAACAAATGATACACATGTCTGTTGTATGGCATTTCTACCGGTAATTTAATTTCAGGTATCCCCTTTAATTGATCTGTATAGTTTTGCGCTGCTGCTCTTTTATTTTCGGTCCATTTTTCCAGATATTTAAGCTTCACTCCAAGTACAGCCCCCTGGATTCCTTCCATTCTGTAATTATGTCCGTAAATTTCATGATAATATTTTTTGGATGAACCGTGATCCCTTAACATTCTGACTCTTGCAGCAGCTTCTTCATCATTTGTGGTAACCGCTCCGCCTTCTCCGAATGCTCCGAGATTCTTGCCGGGATAAAAACTAAAGGACGATAAGTTTGATAATCCTCCTACATATTTATTTTTATACTCTGCAATATGAGATTGTGCGGCATCTTCAACTAAAACCAGATTATACTTTTCAGCGATTTCCCTGAGCAAATCAAGATCGGCAGCCTGGCCATACAAATGTACTGCAACTATTGCTTTCGTCCGTGGAGTTATCTTCTCTTCAACTGAAGCTGCAGCAATATTATAACTCTTATCATCGCAATCTGCAAATACCGGAATTGCGCCGCATAGAGTTGCACCCCATGCTGTCGCAATAAAAGTATTTGCCGGCATGATTACTTCGTCACCGCTTGTAATACCGGCTGCCCATAAGGCAAGGTGGTTAGCATCTGTCCCCGAGCTTACTCCTACACAATATTTAACATCATGTGCTTTTGCAAAATCCTCTTCAAAGTCACTTACTGCCTTACCTAAAATAAAGGCATTACCGTCAATTACATTCTGAATTGCAGAAGCGATTTCTTCTTTTATCGGCTCATGTAATTTTTTTAAATCTATAAAAGGAACCTGCAATGTATTTTAAATTATTTTACGCTGTTACCGCTTCTGAAAGCTTCCTGTATAGAATAAATCAAAAAAAAGGGAAGGGTAGTTACATATCTGCCGAACATCTTTCGGGGCTGCTGAACTAACCGGAAAAACCATTCAAGTCCAAGACTTTGTAATAATGAAGGAGCTCTCTTTATTTTTCCTGTATAAAATCTGAATGCTGCTCCAACGCCAATCATTATTCCCTTATTTAACTTCTTGTAATTATTTTTCATCCAGACCTCCTGCTTTCCTCCGCCCAGGCTTACCCAGATTATATCAGCGCCTGATTCATTAATCTTATTTATTATCTCTTCATTTGTATGTAAGTCCCACTTACCGAATTCAGGTTCGAAGCTCCCGGCAATCTGCAAATCATATTTTCCGGAAATTTGGCTAATCAGAATTTTATGAATCTCTTCAGTGTCTCCGAGAAAATAATGTTTTAATTTAGTTCCTGAAGTTTCCTTGAACATTCTGTCCATAAAATCAGGACCTGCAACCCTGCCGATATCTTTTACACCTTTAAGCTTTGCAAGGATTGAAATGGGTTTTCCATCCGGTAGTGATAAAAAAGAATTATTTATGGCCTCTTTCAGTTCAGGAAATTTTCTGTGAGCATTCACAAGATTACCCGCGTCAGTCACACAAATGTAATTCGGGCCGGATAGCTGCATATATGAAATAGTCTCATTCACCGAACTGATTAAATTGCAGCACGAAATTTTTATGTCCTTAATATAAAAATTTTTCACAATATATTAATTTAATGCCTCATTAAATACAGTAATCATTTTGTTAATATTCCTGTCCAATGTGTATAACTCTTCAAAACGAGCTCGGGCTCTTACAGACATTTGTTTCCGGAGAGTGCTATCTTCTATTAATTGTATAATTTTTTCTGCTAATTGTTGAGGGTTTTTTTTCTCAATCAAAAAACCTGTTTTACCGTTAACAATTATATCAGGAATTGCTCCGGTATCTTTGGTAGATATAACAGGGCAGCCTGCTGACATCGCTTCAATTATTGCCAGCGGAAAACCTTCGTAAGGGTACCAGCTTGGGAAAATAAAAATATTGGTTTGGGATAAGAATACTTTCTTTTCATTACCGGTTATTACACCATAGAATTTTATTTTTTGTTCAAGCTTATTGAATGCAATAAGATGATCAGCTTTTTCCTTTGTGTTTCCTTCTTTTGTGGACCAGTCGCCAGCAAAATGAAACTCTGCATAATCATATTTTTCCGAAACAATTTTTGCTGCATTAATGATGTCCAATATTCCTTTACTCTCGAATAAATTTCCGAGATAGCTGATGATGAAATGTTCGGTTTTCGGCTTCAAAATGTTATCATCACTTTCAAATTCATCTTCTACTCCATTAGGGCAAACTGAAACCTTATTTACAAGACTTTCAAATACCCTCTTCAGATTTTCGCTTAGGACTATAGATGTATTAACCTTGTTTAATGATTTTTTGATAAAAAATTTTACGATTGAATTCGATTTGTTATAAAATTCATCACGGAAATAATTGCCTTCATGCAAGTGTGTAATAATTTTTGCCCGGGAAAAATACGATGAAATAATTATAAAAAGCCCGTCCCGAAGATAGGGTAGAAAGTTCGAAGCTATTGGAATATAAACCAGATCCGGTTTAATTTTCTGTAACATTTTAAAGAGTAAATACTGATTCTTCAAAGCAAGATATACATTGGTAAAATCAAGTCTTGAAAGATTATCTAAGTTTCTATGGTCAGAAATATCGAGGTGGGTTACATCGAATACTTCTCTGACTCGGGAGTTAAGGAGATTATTGAAATAAATTGAGGAACCGTGATAGGGCGGTGGAATGCTTCCAATTAATATAATTTTTTTTTTATCGGGCATTAAAGCAGTCAGAACAAGAAGCAGTAATTTACGAAAAGTAATCGACTTTGAAAATTGGAAAAGAAAAATTATCTTTATTTATCAGGTCATAAAGTTCTTTCTCAAACTGTCTTAGCGAGGTGTCCGTGCTCTTCCGGGCGACGAAGCAATCTCTGAATTGAATTAAAAAATGGTGTAATCATGAATTTATAGAAAGGATAGTGACTTCTAAAGAAAATTTTATGGACAGCAAAGCAAATTTTACTCCGGAGAAAGAAACAAAAATGTCGTACAAAGCCTCGGTGCAGGAGAATAAAGCAAATTTTATACAAAATAAAGAAACTGTAATAGGGAATAATGAAACAAAAATGTGGCGAAATGCTTTGGAGAAAGACAAGTATGTAAATTTTATACAGAGAAAAGTAACGAAAATGCTTCGCAAAGCCTGGTGGATAGAGAGAAAAGTCAATTTTAATGCGGGAAATCTATGTAAAAGCAATCGTGAAATACTTTTTAAAGACCGCGAAGAACATTTCAACGAAAGCGAACTAACAAAAATGAGTTGCGAAATGACTAGAATCAATCACGAAGAGACCAAACTGTAACGCGAAATGACTAAAATCAATCGCGAAGAGACCAAACTGTAACGCGAAATGACTAAAATCAATCGCGAAGAGACCAAACTG
>JBBSDT010000229.1:0-5626 GCA_038240405.1 Ignavibacteria bacterium | reverse complement strand
CTCTTTTTTTTCCGGGTTATACGACTTCGAGCAGTTACAGGAATGCCAGGATAACTTCTGACAACGCAAGATACCCCGGTGTTCCTTACGTTACAATTGTTGTTACGCAGGATTCAATAGCCGGAGGAAATGACTACACTATGTCCAAAATATGCCGTGCTCTTAGCCCGTTCACATTGAATCCTTCTATTACATATTTGCCTAAAAGTATCTACTTACCTATCCCTGGTGGTGACGGCAGCAGCACTTTTATGGATGTTGCAAATTATCATAATGGAAATGATTCCTTAATTTATCTTCTCAGCAATTACTCCGGATACAAGCAAAATCTTTATTTCTATAAAGCATTCAGTAATACAACTGTTTATCCCGGTTATAATGGCACACTAACCCCAACCGGTGATAATCTCAGTTTTGCCAGCATCGCTGCAAATGGCGGCACCAATCAGCCAAAAATTATGGTGACATATTCAGATGATTATTTAAACAGCGGAGACTTAGATCAATGGATTCTGAAATCTACTGACGCCTCCAACTGGACTGCATCGACTCTGAATTATTTAAGCAGTGATATTTCCACATCGGGTGATATTATCGGGAGAAGAAGCGCTGACGGAAGTTTTGCAGTTACATTCAAGAATACTTACGGACACGAAGATAACATTTCAACTTTTAGTTTTACAAACTTAGGAGTATCAAGCTCGATTTATTCTTTGAATGATGATTTTGCAAATGCCCTATGCGGTCCGAAACCAGGCTTTAGATTTACCAATGGAGACAGCTGTCTCAGCATATGGTCAAACTATTATTTTTTGTATTCTACGGAAGGATGCTCTGCTTCTAATTTATTTATTACTATGGCTATACAGGGGTTTTATGACCAAAACACCGGAGTTATGAGCAAGGGTCCCGGAGTATATGCATATCTTGCAAACCCGAATCCTCCATATAATATTGTTGACACTGCTCTGGCATATGTGAACTACGATTTATTGACAAATGTCTTTGCGTTTCCCAGAGCTTTAACTGGAAATTATTATCTGATTGTGAAAGAATATACTTGCCTGGAAACCTGGAGTGCAGCCCCTGTTTATGTTAATCCCAATACACCTGGCTACTATGATTTTACTTCATCTTCCTCTCAGGCCTATGGAAATAATATGATTCAAAAAGGTTCTAAATGGTGTCTTTATACTGGTGACATTAATGATGATGGAGTTGTAGATCTAGCAGATATCACATTGGTATATAACGATGCTCTGAATTTTGTATTCGGTGAAAATTTAGCAGACGATTTGAATGGCGACGGATTTATTGATGGAACGGATATATTATTGGCATACAATAATACAATTGATTTTGTAGGCGTCATCAGACCATAACCAAATTTTATTTATCCTCTTATAATTTTACGGCCGGGAGAATTTTTAACCCGGCTTAAAATTATAACAAGTTAATCAATTTCTTTCAGGACTAATAAATATCGGCTATTTCCGCGACTTTCTCCAAAAGCCATAGCTTATTCGGTGTTTGTATTTTCTCAACTTCATTTCTAAGAGCCGCAAGTTCCGCGTGTTCTTTGTTCCTGGAGGGATTTTCTTTAAAGGAAAGAAGTCTGCAAACTATTGAAATAAAATTAATCAAGGCTTCTCTAATTGCTTCAGACGACTTATGATTATTGAGATAAAATGTTTTGTTGCGTCAATAAATTAATAAGCTCATTAACTATTTAACATTTTCTAAAAGTGAAAGATTTGTTACAAAAAGAGGAAATTTAGTTTAAATACACCGCTATTGGCGAATTTAGAGCTAAAATTCGTTAAATACAATTTGATTTTTGAGGTGAAAATCGCTAAAAACTTTCTTTGGAATGCGCAAGAACTTAGTTTATTTTTGTAGGAATTCATTTATAATGATTAACCGTTGATTGCTTTATAAATGTTCAAATACTTTCCGGTTGCAATTAGGACCATAAGTTAAGAGTGTTTCTTCATTTCTTCTTTCTAGTAAATGACCGGGTATATATTCATTCCCCGGCATTTTTAGCTTAGGTTGTTCAATCAGAAATAGATCATTAAAGTTTTGAAATTTTAAATCAATTATCAATTATAATTTATATAAAATTAAAAAAGAAAGGATAGAGATGGAAAAAAAATCAATTCTTACTTCTGTGAACCTCGTTATTTTTATTCTTTTATTTTCTGTGAATCTATTTTCGCAGGGAAAAAAGATAAAGCCGCCGGAAATTTCTGCTCCAGTTCATAATGATCAACCTGCCCGGATCATGAACGATGCAAAAATAGATGTTCAAACTCAGGATGAAATAACAAATCTTCAGCATCAAATGTTTTACGCAAAACAATCCGGTAACATAGACGGTGTATTACAGATTCAAAAGGATTTAGACAGAATTACCGGTTCAGTGACGATGCCCGGAGAAAAAATGGATTTGAGATTGGTTGAAACCAAAGAAAACCCAAACGGCCAGGATAATATTAATGCTGGATTAGTTTCCTCTGTAACGGGAGTAAAAGGTATCGCTTCCTGTACGGAGCAAGTCGGACCTACCGCAAGCAGGATCTGGTCATCTTTTGTTTTTGGTCCAAACAGCGGAGCTACTCCCGACATGCTTCGAATCTGCTATTCTGATGACGGAGGAAGATCATGGAATGAAAGAGTTACACTTGCATTTTCAAGCGGCAACAGAATGTGGACTGACCAGATAGATGCGGAAATGATCGAGAACTCTTCCGGAGATAAATATCTTTGGACTATTTTTGGATATGGAACTAATAATTACACAGGACAATACAGGGTGGGAGTTACAATTGTTAAAATTACAGGAGCATTGAATTACGGGGGCTACACATTGACCTGGCCGGGAGCTGTTAATTCAAATTTTTATTATAAGCCAAGAATTACTTCTGACAATCAGTCATATCCTTCTAATCCCTGGATATACATCACTACTTGCTATGACAGCGCGATAGCAGGAGGATACAATTCCGGTGAAAAAGTTGCTGTATGCTATTCTCCCTATACAGTAACTCCTACTTTTACTTATAAACCTGTTGCTTTTACAGGGATATTTTTCAGATATCCTGTTGATTACAATTGTGATATAGCTTATTTCAAAAATGGAGGTCAGGATTCGATTTTAATTATAGAAACAAGCCTGGAAGATTCTTCAAAAATTGACTTAATGAAATCTTCCATTTTTGCATTTGGTACCAATTCCTATGGAACATATATTGGAAATATAACTACATCTTCATCAAGAAGATACCAGGGCTATATTGCATCTGCAGGTAGCTACAATAATCTTATGATAGTAAACATGAGGAAATACAGTTCGACTGACTGGGACATAGAATATTTCCGTTCCACAAATGGCAGTGCAGGATGGTTCAGTGGATATGTAGATTATAGATCTAATAATTCTACAAGAGCAGATATTGTCGGATTTAGAAGCGCTCCCGGAACTTATGCGGTTGCATATTCTGAAAATAACCTTTCATTTGTTCCGGTGGTATACTGTGAAGCATCAAATAATGTATGGGGCGCTATTGTTCCGCAAATGAATGGTACAAATACAAATCCCTTTACGACTCAACCCAGGCCGGGAATAAAATACGGTCCCGTTGGTGAAAGCTGTTTTGCTTTGTGGACGGAATATAGCGGATCAACCAATGTATGGGCATCTCTGGGATGTTCAGGAAATATTGGTACCTACAGGAACATCTGGTTCAGAGGAGTCATGCAGGGATTCTGGGACGCTCCGGCTGATACGATGAGAAATGATACATTGACACTTTTATTAAGAAAGGATGTTTCTCCTTATTTAATTGTAGATTCCTCAAAAATGTTACTCTCAAATGATGGATTAGCAACTTTCTGGTTTACAAATACTCAGAATTATGTAAATTACTATATTGTTGCCAAACACAGAAATTCAATTGAAACATGGAGTGCGTCCTCGTTCCAGTTTACACCTGCTTCAGTTTCTTATACATATGATTTTACATCTGCACCTTCTCAGGCATACGGTTCGAACGAAACTCAGGTTGACATTCTTCCGGATCTGTATGCGTTTTACAGCGGTGATGTAAACCAGGATGGTACTGTAGATCTTTCCGATATTATTTTGATTTATAATGATGCAAATAACTTTGTCTCGGGTTATGTAAATTCGGATGTGAACGGAGATTCGATTACTGATCTGAGTGATGTGATATTGACATATAATAATGCGAATAGTTTTGTAAGCCTGATTAGACCGTAATTAAATCGGCAATTTTAAATGTTAAATTTTAAATGTTAAATCATAAATAGCTGTACCGTTACAACCCTTTGTAAAATCCGCATCAAATATTGTCTGAAATATATTTGGTGCGGGATATTTTTCAAAATTCTTGTATTTTTTCGACCAGCCAGGATTCTCTTGATATAAGCTTCGTTTTTTCCATCTGGCTCCGGATTGTATATATATTTTTTTTATCAACGTTTGTTTTTATTTTGATCAGCATCTGATATATTTTCAGAAAATTATTCTGATATTCCTTGTGAATTTGCGGAATCTCTTTGTGATTTCTTAAGTAATGTCTGAATTTATCCATTTCAAAAAAGGCTTCTTCAAATTTTTTTGTTTCATAATATGTGCACAACTTTAACAAAGAAGAATCACAGTAATGCCAAATGCGAAATACTGAAACACGATAGCGAACAACTGAAAACAGAGTTGGGAACTAACCAAAAGCGTTAAAAAGGCGTCAAATCAGCTATATTAATACTTTAGCAAACCATGTACACAACTTCCTCCGTAATTTAGAAACAAATATTCAACATTGACCATGATAATTAATAATTTAATAATAAGTAATTGAATGAGGAACCGTAATAATTTTTTTTACGTAACTATTAATGATTAAAACACATATCTGAAAAAATATTTCATGAAAATTTTACTCACCGGAACAACGGGATATATTGGTTTAAGACTGCTTCCTGCACTGATTAAGGAAGGTCATGAAGTAATATGCTGCGTTAGAGATAAGAACAGATTTGATGCAAAAAAATACCAATCGGATAAGTTAAAAATTATTGAAGTTGATTTTCTGAATCCTGAATCCCTTAACACCATCCCCGATGACATAGATGCTGCCTATTATCTAATTCATTCGATGTCTGCATCAAATGAGGATTTTGAAAAACTTGAAAAAACTTCCGCTATTAATTTCAGAGAGAGAATTCAAAATACAATGGCAAAGCAGGTTATTTATCTTAGCGGTATCATCAATGATCAGAAATTATCAAAGCATCTGAAGTCCAGAAAGTTAGTGGAAGAAATTTTGACAGGTTCATCTTTTCATCAGACTACATTACGGGCGGGAATCATTCTGGGTTCAGGCGGAGCATCTTTTGAAATCATACGCGACCTGGTTGAGAAGCTGCCGGTTATGATTGCTCCAAAATGGCTCAATACAAGGTCACAGCCAATCGCTATCAGAAATGTAATTGAATTCCTCATAGGCGTTTTGCTTAAGGAAGAAGTATTCGACCAAAGTTACGATATTGGCGGACCTGAAATCATGACTTACAAAGAAATTCTTTTAAGGTTTGCAAAGGT
>JBBSDT010000228.1:0-5630 GCA_038240405.1 Ignavibacteria bacterium | reverse complement strand
GTTAAAGTGGAAAATAAAAGGGATGTACCCGGCATAATTCACAGTTCATCTGCGAGTGGTGCCACAGTGTTTATTGAACCAACCGAGTCAATCAATCTCAACAATGAAATAACCGAACTGCATTTTGAAGAGAAGAGGGAGATTGAAAAGATATTAAGGGAACTTGCCGGGCAGTTGTCTCCTCACATCTATGAAATTCGTGTTAATATAGATATTCTTTCTGAAATTGACTTTATTCAGGCTAAAGCCATGTATGCGATTGAAACAATTTCCATAAAACCGCTCCTCAATAAAAAGAAATTAAATTTAGTCAAAGCATTTCATCCGGTTCTGCTTCAAACACATTCCCGAAATGAAGTTGTCCCATTAAACCTTTCTATAAACGAAGAATATAATACCCTGGTGATCTCGGGACCAAATGCAGGCGGTAAAACAGTAGTATTAAAAACGGTAGGGCTTATTCAGATGATGCTGCAGTCTGCCATTCTCATACCGGTAAATGCTGAAAGCGAGTTTAAATTATTCAGACAAATTTTCATAAGTATCGGTGATGAGCAGTCTCTTGAAAATGATCTTAGCACCTTTAGCTCCCATCTCAAATCAATTAAGGATATAATAGAAAATGCGGATATAGATTCTATGATATTGATTGACGAAATTGCAAGCGGTACAGATCCGGTGCTGGGAAGTGCCTTATCGGCTTCTATTTTAAAGCATCTTTCACAGAAACATTCAACTACTATTGTAACGACTCATAACAGCGAATTAAAAGAATTTGCTTATAATACCGAGCTTATTGAGAATGCGTCTCTGGAATTTAATGTGGAAACACTATCTCCAAGTTTTAATTTTACGGTGGGAATTCCCGGTCAAAGCTTTACCTTCGAAATTGCGAAAAAATTTAACTTTCCTGATGAAATACTAAATGAATCTTATAAATATCTTGATGAAAATGAAACAAGGCTGGAAGATTTACTTAAAGATTTAAATGAAACCAAGCAGAAGTATAATGTATTAAAGAATAAATACGACATTGAGAATTCACGGCTTACGGGGTTAACCAATTTGTATGATCAAAAAATAGCGGAAATCCGGAAGAATGAAAAGCAACTGAGATATAAGGCGAAATTGGATGCAGAAACAATCCTCAAGGATGCAAATAAGTTGATCGAAAAAACAGTTAAGGAGATTCGGGAAGACAAACTTTCCCCAAAGGAGTTAAAAAGAAATTTTCAAAAAGAGGCAGATAAGATTATTGAACAGGATGAAGAACATGACTCAGACAAAGAATTAAAAGAGCAGGTTAGGATTGGAGATACAGTCCGGATTGAAGATTCAAACTCCAATGGTGAGATAATGGAAATATCAAATGGTATTGCATGGGTAAACATAAATGGCTTAATAGTAAAAACCAGTATTTCGGAATTGCAGAAGATTGAAAATAAAGAATCTGTTAAGGAATTTTCGAACCAATCGACAATTGAAATTAACACGGGGAAGATTAATTTATCTCTGGACCTGAGGGGTAAGTATACGCATGAAATCGATGACTCGCTTGAAAAATTCATTCACGAGTCCTATTTGAAAGGTCTGAAAGAAATTAGCATCATTCACGGAAAAGGAAGCGGTAAGTTGAGAGAAGAAGTAAAAAAACGATTGAAAGACAATTCATTTATCAAATCTTTCAGGCAGGGAAATTGGAATGAAGGAGATTCGGGCGTAACAATTGTGGAACTGTGAAAAATAGCTGACAGAAATAAAGCCCCGGATTGATTGATAGTTTTATACAATGAAATTAGTTTTAAAGTGTATATCTGAACTTTTTAGTAAATTAATATAAACCTTAAGCAGGCATATAATATTTAACTATTCAAAATGAGCAAAATACTTATCGTTGATGATGAAAAGAGCATTGTAGAAAGTATTTCAATGGTTCTTGATAATGAGGGGTATGAGATCGACAGTTGTTTAGACGGAGCCTGTGCAATTAATAAAGTTAGAAATATAGATTTTGATTTAATTCTTCTTGATATTAAAATGCCGAGGATGGATGGAATAGAAGTGCTTGAGAAAATGCTTTCTATAAACAGGAACCTTGTTATAATAATGATTTCAGGGCATGGAACAATCGAAACTGCAGTAGAAGCGACAAAGAAAGGTGCTTACAATTTTTTGCAAAAACCTTTGCCGGATTTATACGAATTGAAACTTACAATTAAGAACGCAATTGAATTCAAGAAATCCCGTGATGAGCTAAACAGAGTAAAAACAGAGTTCAAAGAAAATAATAAGATCATTGGAAGCAGCGATAAAATTCGGAGTGTACTCGACCTGGTTAAGAAATTCTCCAGATTAAATTCAAACGTTCTAATAACAGGTGAGAGCGGCACGGGGAAAGAGCTGATTGCAAGGCAGATTCATTTGCAGTCTGACAGGTCTGACAAAACTTTTCTGGAAATTACATGCGCTAACCTTTCCGAAGATAAAACAGATAAAGAATTATTCGGTGTCATGGAAAATGACCATTTCATTGCAGGCAAGTTTGAACAGGCTGATGGAGGAACGGTCTTTCTTGACGAGATATCAAACCTGTCGTTGGAAATTCAATCAAAACTGTTAAAAGTCATTGAGACGAATAAAATATCAAGAGTTGGAAGTAACGTGGATAACCATCTTGACATAAGGTTTCTCTTTGCATCTAATAAAAATTTACCAGAAGAAGTAAACCTGAACAATTTCCGGGAAGACTTTTATCACAGGATTAATGTTCTTAAGATCGAAATTCCCCCTCTAAGGGAGCATCCTGAGGACATAACTGATCTGATAAACTATTTTGTAGAGAAATTAAGCAAGGAGAATAGTATTCCAAAAAAGCAATTTAGCATCCAGGGAAAAAACCTCCTTCTTTCATTCCGTTGGCCGGGAAACATAAGAGAGTTGAAAAACCTTGTGGAAAGATTGGTAATAACTGTAGATAAAAATATTATAGACTACGAAGATATTGAACTGCCCGGCTCAAAACATTTGAAAGAGTTTAGTCAGCTTTTCAATATGAATATGCCATTAAGTGTTTTCCAAAATGAATCTGAAAAAATTTTTTTACTTAAGATGCTTAACGATTATAAATATAATATTTCTCAAACTGCCGATGCGCTTCAGATTCAGAGAAGTCATTTGTATAAACTGCTTAGTAAATATAATATTCCGACTCCCAGTAAAATAAAATAATTATTTCACATTTTTTTGCCTGAATATCTCATACATAAATACGGCAGCCGATACAGATGCATTCAGAGAACCAATCTTTCCGGTCATTGGGATCCTTACTAAAATATCACATTGTTCTTTCAGGTTATTCCTTATGCCCGTGCCTTCACTTCCGATTACTAATGCTAATGGGATTTTAAAATCAGATTCGAAAATAGTTTTTTTGGCCTGCAAATCCGTTCCGGCAATCCAGTAACCATTTTGCTTTAAAAATAAAATTGAGTTAGACAGATTAGTTTCTTTTGCTATCTTAATATAGTTAACCGAACCGGAAGATGTTTTAATAACTGTATGATTTATCTCTGCAGAATTATGACGAGGAATTATAATTCCGTCT
The DNA here is from genome assembly GCA_038240405.1 of Ignavibacteria bacterium. Lineage (GTDB taxonomy): Bacteria > Bacteroidota > Ignavibacteria > Tepidaquicellales > Tepidaquicellaceae > JAGPCH01. Next base: position 2,026 of record JBBSDT010000228.1, on the reverse strand, counting down.
GCCCCCAGACAAACTGCAGATCGGATAATCGCTCCGAGATTATGCGGATCAGTGATTCTGTCAAGTATCAGAATTAATGGGTTTGTAATTTTCTTATTTTCTTCAACAATATCTCTCATAGATTTATACTCGTAATCCTTTATAAATCCGAGAACTCCCTGGTCAATGCCTTCGTCTTTATTTTTATTATCAAAAAAATTTTTGAAGTCAACATAACCCAGATAAACCGTATTAATAGAATTTTCCTCAGCTCTTTTTACAATTTCCTTAAGCTTATTATCGGGTTTAACTTTTTTAAGCAGAATTACTTTATTTATTTCACGAGGATGTGACTTCAGGATCTCAAGAACAGGATTTTTCCCTATTACCAGCATTGGAATGTAAATTTATTATGATTTTCAAAATGAGTATTTTAATATAAAATAATATAAAACTGTAATATACAGTAAAAACAATAATACAGTTATTGAACGAACGGGTAGATAATACTTATAATAAATATGCTGACAAATTCAATGACATCATATTAAATAGAGCTTCCTTATATATAGTAGCAACACCCATTGGCAACCTGGAGGACATTTCATTCAGGGCAATATTTACATTGAAAAATGCAGATTTAATAGCCTCAGAAGATACAAGAAATACAAATTTTCTTTTACAGCAATATGGGATTAAGAATAAAATTGTAAGCTATTATTCGCAGGTTGAATCATCGAAGCTTGATTTTTTTCTGGGAGAACTGAAAAGCGGCAAATCTGTAGCGCTTGTATCCGATGCCGGAACTCCGTGTATTTCTGATCCCGGCAACATGCTTGTTTCAGAATGCATTAGAAATGAAATTAATGTTTATTCTGTTCCGGGATGCAGTTCGTTAATTCATTCGCTGGTTTTATCCGGGTTTTCAAATAAGAAATTTTACTTTCAGGGATTTCTGCCGCAGAAAAAAGGAAGGCAGAGTTTACTTCAGAATCTGGCCAGAATCAAAATGCCTATAATTATTTTTGAGTCACCTTTCAGAGTACTCAAAACAATGAAAGAAATTTTGAATGTTTTCGGCAATAAAGAGATTTCGGTTTCCCGAGAACTTACCAAAAAATTTGAACAGACTTTAAGAGGAAAAGTAAAATTTCTTTTAAGTCAGGAAATTAAGACAAAAGGTGAATTCGTTGTAATTGTTAATAATACTTAATATTAATGGAAAAAATATCTGAAAATGTTAGAGTCCGTTTTGCCCCGTCTCCAACAGGTTTTATACACATTGGTTCCCTGAGAACTGCGCTTTTTAATTTTCTGTTTGCCAAACATAATAATGGAAAGAATATTCTGCGTATTGAGGATACTGATCAAACGAGAAGAGTTGAAGGGACGGTTGAAAACCTTATTGGTAACTTAAATCTGCTGGGGATAGCATTTGATGAAGGACCGGTTCAGGGCGGAGACTTCGGACCATATTATCAGTCTGAACGTCTTGATATATACGAAAAATATTGTAAGGAATTAGTAGAAAAGGGATCGGCCTATTACGCTTTTGAAACTCCCGAAGAACTTGATGAAATGAGAAGGCTGCAGCAGCTTGAAGGCAAACAGACAATGTATGATAGAAGAGCCAGAGATCTCAGCATCGATGAAGTGCAAAGCAATTTAGAAAATAAAATTCCATACGTCATAAGGCTGAAAGTTCCACTCGATCAGGAAGTTCGTTTTGATGATCTGATAAAGGGCACTATTAAAATTGAAACTAACATTATAGACGATCAGATTCTATTAAAATCTGATGGGTTTCCCACTTATCATCTGGCAAACGTAGTGGATGATCATCTGATGAAAATTACGCACATAATCCGTGGCGAGGAATGGATCACTTCAGTTCCGAAGCATATTATTATTTATAAGGCTTTAAACTGGACAATTCCCAGAATGGCACATGTTCCTTTAATTCTCAATAAAGACAAAACAAAGCTGAGCAAGAGACAGGGCGATGTTGCTGTTGAAGATTATTTGCGAAAGGGATATTTGAAGGAAT
>JBBSDT010000227.1:0-5645 GCA_038240405.1 Ignavibacteria bacterium | reverse complement strand
CTGGGTAGCGATGTTCCTTTTTTTTTGATGTTGAAACCTTGTTATGCCGAAGGCAGGGGAGAAATAATGATACTGCTTAATGAGTTTAATATTGATTTTGATATCCTGATTGTTAATCCAAATTTGCATATCTCAACAAAATGGGCATTTGAGAAATTAAATATGACAACTGAAAATAAAGATCCGGTATTAAGGAATTATGCCAAATTTCAATTGGAGAATGCAAATTCTTTTGTGAATGATTTTGAGGAGATAGTTTTTAAAAAGTATGTCGTATTAGGGGAAATTAAAGAAGAACTTCTTAAAATGGGGGCCGTTTATTCTTCGATGAGCGGAAGCGGTGCAACTATGTATGGACTTTTTAATAAAAACAATAAATCCGCTATAACAAAGTGTTTCAATATGTATAGTGCAAAAAAATACTTTACATATATATCCGAACCCCGGATGGCTGCCGTCTAGCAAAAATTAGCTTTTGAGCCGCTCATTAAATATTCCTTATTAAAAAGTCACACCTATATTAGCTTCCGGTATTATTTTCTTTTCTCCGGTGTATGAGTACACGTTTTCGAAATGAAATCCGGTCCTGACTGTTATGCCTTTATTGAACATTGATACGCTCCAAGCGCCGTCAGCAGCGCTTAGAATGTGGTTAGCAATTATCAATGCAAGTGATGTGCTTCCTCTGTAAAAATAATCATTTGCTTTCTGCCGGTCATAAGAATAATTAATAAACATAGTTGTCTTATAAGACTCGTAAGTATTCCGGTTTAATACATCTAAATTCGCATCTGCCCAACCGGCTACAAAGTTTTGATACTTGCCTATTAATTCATAGTACTGCTGTTCACCATAGGGAGGCAATTGATGAGAGAAGCTCATGCCTTCACAAATATTAATTTCTCTTCTTAATTCTTCTTTATCAGATGTTATAATGATGTTGCTTGAACCCGGAAAACCTTCTCTTATGAGCCAGCCCGCATATTTATAGACATCCCAGTTCTGATCGGCAAACATCTGAAATTTATCTGTTTGTGTATTACCCTTATTCTGGAAAATAGAATATGCAACCCACAGACCTGCTTCCACTCCAAGGAAAATTGCTGATTTCAAATACCTTTTGGCATAAAATTCTCCCGTGCCCGGAATGAGCCCTGAAAATAATGCTCCGAGGTATGGAGATTTATGTCCTTCGGTAATTTGAATCGATTTATTAAATCTTTGCTCTAAGCCAGAAGATAAATTCTGGCTAGTTATCTTATTGCTTAGATCGGATTTCTGAAAGTTAGAAGTAACCTGTGACATAGCTGGGCTTAAAAAAAGAAAAAGGGAAAATAGACTTAAAAGAACTTTTTGAGTTTTCATTTTCAATAATAGATTTTGTTTAAAAATAATGCATTAGCTGGTAAATAATTAACCGCTATCTTTTCTCCTTTTTCTAATTGCTCTTTTATATTATTTAAAATTAATTTTTCTCTTCCTATATCTAAACAACATCCCAGAATAGATCTTATCATAGAATGAAGAAACCTGTTGGCAGTAATTGTAAAAATTAATTCATCCTTTGATTTTATAAGCTTGTATTTGAATTCATGAACAAGACATCGGTAGTTATTTTTGTCTTCTTTATTTTTGCAAAAGGATCTAAAAAAAGTTGTATTTAAAATAAACTTAATAAATGCATCCATCTTCTTAAAATCAATATTAAATTTAATTTTGTAAAAGCTATCCTCTTCTATAGCCTTTTTCCGGAAAGTCATTTTATATAAATATTCTCTTCTCACAGCAGAATAGCGGGAGTGGAAATCCGGACTTATCCTTAAGATTTTTTTTACAGCAATTTTATCAGGCAGGATAGAATTTAAAGAATAATTGAATTTATCGAGTTCTATTACTTTGTTGAATTTAAAGTTTGCGACCTGGTTATAAGCGCTTACACCGGAATCTGTTCTTCCTGCACCAATTATATTAATATCCTCATTTAACAATTTTCTGATAGAGGTTTCGATATGTTCCTGGATGGTTGCATCAGTATATTTTTGCTTTTGCCATCCCATAAAATTTTTACCATCATATTCAATTATTAACTTATAATTATACACCGAATACTTCTTAAAAATTTTTGCTTAAGTTAATTTTAAATCCATCAAAAGAATAATTTCTGTTATATAAAAGTTCAGGTTCAAAATTTAAAGAAGAAGTACTTTTTTGTTGATGATTTGCAATGAAATAAGCGCTGATAGCGCTTATGACTCTGTTTGCTATTAACAAACTTCCGAAAATAATCCGGGAATTATAAATGCGCTCACTGTTCTTTCTCTGTTGTTCGAATATACTTTCGTTGTTAACATTATCCCAATTCCAAAAAAATTGATTCACATCGTATAAAGATCCGAATTGCCCCCGGTTTAATTGATCATTATTATACTGATAAATATTTTGAAAATTCCCAATATTCGCAAAATAATCATCCGGCTTATCCGATATATTGCTTATCCCTGCATGCTCGTGTGAAAAAGTCCTGGAATTATCCCTAACGCTGTTGCCATAAAGATTTAATGAAACAAGTCCGATCCATGAAACGGCATCAACACCCAAATAATATTTTCCCACGTCCATCCTGTTTAGATAGTAATGTCCGGCGCCCGGTAGAATTAATGAAAATAACAATGCCAGCCCGGGAGATTTTTTTGTTGTAACGGCCGGAAAATTAATTTCCGGATTCCTGCTCTGCAATTTCGTATTTAATACTTGTGACTTTAACTCCTGAATATTGTTCCTGCTTAAAGAAGATTCAACCTCCTGTGAAAAACAATTTGAACAAGCCGCGGAAATTATTATTGCAGCTAGGATTTTAAATTTCATTTTTGTGATATATATTTTTGAAGTGAATTAATTTTTTTCTTAAATTCCTCCGGTTTTAAAAATCCGGTTACTCTAAGATCTTTGTATTCTTCACCCTTATTATTCATAAAAACTACAACCGGCAAACCCTTGATATTATATTTGTTTGTAATATTCTCATTTTCCCTGGTAAGATCTATTTTAATTGTATTCAAGGACTTTGAAAGCTCCACTACATCGGGATTAGTGTATGTGTATTCATCAAGTTCTTTACATTGAGCGCACCAGTCTGCATAAAAATCCATCATTATTGGTTTGTTTTCGGTGTTAATGCTTTGTTCTATTGATTCTACAGAAGTTAGCATTTTCCATTTTACTTCGTCGTTCGAGTGAGAAGGTTTTAAAATCCATGTACCGAATACAATTGCGGCAATTGCAATAAAATATTTTACCTTTGAGTAACCTGCGGCTGTACGTCCTTTCCTGTCAATCAATATGAGATAGCTTCCGGAAAAGATAATATACAACGGAAATATAATCCGAAAAATATTTTTTGGAATCAGCGGAGCTAAAGTATTTAGCGCCATTCCGAATAATATTAAACCGAATATTACCTTCACGCCTTCCATCCATTCCCCGGAACGCGGCAGCTTGCTTATCGAGCTGGAAGATGCCGAAAGAAAAATATACGGAAGTCCCAATCCCATCGAGAGTATAAAAAATAACAAAAATCCTGTTACAGGATTCCCGAGCTTTCCGACATAAACGAGCAGGCTTAATACAAACGGACCGATACAAGGCGCCGCAATAAACCCCACTGTTAAACCCATTAGTAAGGAGCCAAAATAGCCTGACCTGTTTTTATTGCCCATTAAAGCCAGACTTTGAGGAACCTTAATCTCAAATAGCCCGAACATGCTGGTTCCAAGAGCTAACATAATTAATGCGATAATAATTATCACGGCGGGATTTTGCAAAGCATTCCCAAGCAGGCTTCCTGTCAAAGCTGCAAAAACACCAAGTGCAGAATATGTTACCGACATTCCAAGTGCATAAGAAAGCCCCATTAAAATGCTTTGAGATTTACTCTTGCTTCCCTGCGCTCCGAAGAAACTAACCGTTATTGGAATAAGTGGATATACACAGGGTGTTAAGTTTAAAGCTAGTCCTCCTAAAAATATAAATATTATTCCTGCGATCACTCCCTTTTCTTCTATTAGATTTGAAACCTGATCTTCGTCGGAGCCAGAATTATCAATTCTTTCATTTTCTTTCAATGTTTGTTTTGTACTCGCGACCTTATCAACAATATTTGAAGGCTTGGAAAAATTAATACTTTTAAAAATATCGGCATTTATTTCTTTTGAGGATGGAGAATTGTTGTCAATTTCTATACTGACATTCTCTGAAATGGATTTTGGGGGATAACATGCTTTAGTATCACATGCCTGATAGTTCATCTTAACAGGCAGATCGTACTTTCCATTTGGTAAATTATTCAGGGGCATTAAAGTTAATCCGGCTGTAAAATCACCTTCGTATACATTTAACTCATTGTTGCTGAACTCGAATTTAAGTTTTTTATCTGCCGGAAAGAAAGTATTTATAACTTTGAATTTATCGGAGGCTGAGGTTATGGCAGTCCGGATTAAAGAAGGATCATTAACTTCAAAAGAGTTAATGTGGTAATTTTCTTTGATGGAAATCTTTAAAGCTATTTTTATCGTATCTGATGAAGAATACTTCGCTTTGTCGGAAAAAACAGAAAGTTTAACATATTCGGAGTTTTGAGAAAAGCAAAGGCTGTAAACTACCAGGAAACAAAAAACAAAAAAACATTTGAATATTTTAATCGGCATCGTACAATTGAGGAACTATAAATTAAATTATGTAAGTTATATTAGCCTATATAAGGCAATATAACATAAAAAGGAAAAACAAGCTACTAAAAATATTAGTTTCCAGCAATTTTTTGAAGCTAATCTTGACTTTTCAATGCAATTTAGTGTATTTTTGTATAAGGATTTATTCCGAAGTTGGAGGCAAATTACTTAAAGACATATTTTCCAACGGGTTTTTAAAAAAATTTTAAATAAGGAGACTAAAAAATTGAAACCAGCAGTAAAATCAAAAAGTGATAATCCCTTAAGTGAGCTGATAGATGACAATGTTTATAATACCCTCAAGAAATATAAACTCCTTGATGAAAAGGCAATAAGAGATTATAAAATAAGGCAGATGTACAAAGAAATGAGAAGAGAGATGAGTGCAGGTGAAGCAATTGATAAAATACAGGAACTATTTCCATATCTCCAATTTGATACTATAAGAAAAATAGTTTATCAGGTGTCCAAATAAATTTTTCATTGTTTTCTATATAAGCCGATTCCGTAAAAGGATCGGCTTTTTTTTTAATAATTAGTATTAGAAAATGAATTTATCGAATCTTTATATTGAAAAAATCCTTGTTGAATTTATAAAGAATGAAACATCCAGGGTAGGAATTAGCAATGCAGTCATAGGCCTTTCCGGTGGAATTGATTCCGCTGTTTCGGCATATCTGTCAGTTAAAGCGCTTGGGAAAGAAAATGTTAAAGGTTTGCTTATGCCTTTTAAGACAAGTAGCTCGGGAAGTTTATCAGATGCAATGAAGGTTGTTGACGATTTAGGAATCGCATTTAAAAAAATTGAAATAACGGACGTAATAAATTCCATTGTTAAGAGTATAGGTGATGAGAATATTTCCAGGATCAGAAAGGGAAATCTTATGGCGAGGGTAAGAATGATTTTATTGTACGACG
>JBBSDT010000226.1:0-5702 GCA_038240405.1 Ignavibacteria bacterium | reverse complement strand
ACGTTGAAGGAAGAAGTTAGGGCATGGGAAATACACAGGAATAACAGGGATGCAAAAATTAATTGGCAGTTCACGACAAAGGATGCAAGAATAAAATTGAAAAGATTATATCCGTCAATTCAAACTTGACATGACACTAGTGTTTTTGCTCATAATAATTTTACCGTTTTTATATAAAAACTACGGTTAGATTAATTATGAGGCAACGACCTGTTTTTTCCTCTCTCTTGGGTTAGGTTAATTATGAGGCAATGCGTCCGAAGACCTGATTTATATTATATCCTTTCTTGTCTAATTTTGATAATTTAAGATTTATAAACCCATCATACTAAATTTTCCCATTGCAGGTTAACGGATTAAGCGCTGAAGAAGTTAAGGAAAGAGTTTCAAAGGGTCTTCAGAACAGAGCTTCGAAGCCTGCAACTAAAACCATCCGCGAAATATTTATTCAAAATATTTTCTCAGTTTTTAATTTAGTAATATTAGCAATTATAATTTTTCTGCTTTATTTTTATTTCGCTACTTCCGACAGGCGGCTGTTGCTTGATACAATCGGAATATTTTCTATTGCCTGTATTAATGTTTCCCTGGCAGTATACCAGGAAATTAAAGCTAAACGGGCTCTTGATAAAGTAAACCTTCTGCTTAAGAAAGATGTAACAGTAATCCGTAATAATGAAGAAGTATCACTTGACCCTTCAATGATAGTGAAGGACGATATTATCAGGATACAAAGAGGTGATCAGGTAGTCGTCGATGGAATTGTTAAATTTTCCAATCATCTTGAAATAGACGAATCACTTTTGACCGGTGAATCTAATCCGGTACAAAAAAAAGATGATGAAGAAATTCTTTCCGGCAGCTTTTGTCTGTCCGGCAACGGCTACTATAAAGCAGAGAAAATCGGCGGTGAAAGTTATGCAGCCTCTGTTACTTTGCAGGCAAAAAAATATAAATTTTCACTTACACCTCTTCAGAAAAAAATCAATTATATGGTAAAGGTTCTTTTTACCGTAGCTGTAGTATTGGTCATTTTGGAAATTATTCTGAATAAAGAAGGTTTCACTATTGATTTTATAAGAAAAATTTCGACCATTTTGATTTCACTGGTGCCACAGGGATTGGTATTAATGGCCTCGGTAACCTTTGCAGTAGGAGTTTCAAGGATAAGTAAACTTGGCGCCATTGTGCAAAAGCTGAATGCAATTGAGTCCTTTTCGAATGTCCAGGTAGTTTGCATGGACAAGACAGGTACTTTAACACAGAATAAATTAAGTGTCCACCAGTTAAATATGTTCGAAAGCAAATATACAGAATTAGAGGTGCAAAAATTTATCGGCACGTATGCCGCTCTAACAAGCGATAAAAATGCAACCATAAATGCCGTTAATATTTATGAGCCTTACCCGGATTACAAATTAATTGATGAACTTCCATTTAGCTCGGAAAGAAAAATGAGTATGATGCAGTTACAAACTGGAGATGGAAAAACTACTTTTATATTCGGCGCTTATGATATTTTGACAAACAAGCTGGAAGAAAAGTATAAGGAACAGTCTAAAAATATTTTTGAGGAAAAAAATCTGGGAATTTACCGGAATGTACTATTCGGAAAAATCAATACTGAAAAGCCTCTGAATGTTTTAAAAGATGAAATGAGTACCGAATCTATCGAACCTCTTTGCATAATTTCAATTACTGACAGGATAAGAGACGATGTGTTTGAAGCTATAAAGCTTTTTGAGGACAATGGTATAATGATAAAAATATTATCCGGTGATTCTGCCAGGGCAATTCAGGAGGTTACAAGTGAAATAGGATGGAAGGTAAAAGACAGTGATATGGTTTCAGGAGATGATCTTGATAAGCTTAACGACCCCGAATTAAAAAAAGTTATAAAGGATAATATTATATTTGCGAGGCTTAAACCTGAACATAAACTTAGAATAATTAAAGCGCTCAAGGAAGAAAAAATTTATACTGCAATGATTGGAGATGGCGTAAATGATCTTCCGGCAATTAAAGAAGCAGATATGGGAATTGCCATGGAAGAGGGAAGCAGCATTACAAGAGAGATTGCCGACATCGTTTTATTAAAAAATAAATTTTCACTGCTTCCAAAAATATTTGATGAAGGAAATAAGATTGTCAATTCCGTTAAATCGACAGGGAAACTTTTTATTACAAAAAATTTCTTTGTGATTTTTATTACTGTCCTGTCTTTGTTTTTTTCCCTTGATTTCCCTTTAACACCCAGGAGAGTTTCCCTTATTAATATATTCGGAATCTTACTTCCTGCCTTTATAATTACATTGAAAAATACGGATACAAGCGCGACAAAAAATTTTATGAAAGATCTGTTTTCTTTCGTGTTTGTGTCGGCATCAATTATAGTGGCGGCAGGTTACACAGGAATTTTTGTAATCCGGCAATATCACGATATATCGGAAAGAGATGTTCAAATGGTAATGCTGACAATTATGATCATTACCAACATTACCAATTATTTTTCAATTGTTCTGATTAAAGACAACCAGGACAAGCTTACATATCTTATTTCAGGTTTCATGATTTTGATTTCGTATATTTTTTTCGCAGCCACTGATATTAATAATGGAATTATCCATCTGATAAAAGGATTTTATGAAATAAACTTCGTAAGTCCTGAACTGTGGCCGGTTATTTTAATAGTAAGCCTGGTAAGTTCTTTTGTCTTATTTATGGCTCAAAAATACAGGCAAAAAATAATCGATAAAATTTAGATCGTTTAAAGGGAAACATCCGCGTAATACTGAAATTCAATGAATCTTTTTGTATTCAAATCAGTTAACTTTATCATAACTCACTTAAATAAAAAATTCGGAAAATGAAAAAATTATTAGTAGTTTTAATTGCGGTTTTTATTCAAATCACACTGATAGGCTGCACTAAATCAACAAGCCAGAATTTAAAAGATGCTTCAGATAATAGTTCCTCAGGGATCAAAACAAAAAAATATATAACCGTGAATAAAAATATTTATGACTTATCGGTTAATACAATGGATGGACAAACCAGGAAGCTGTCTGATTACAAGGATAAGGTACTACTAATAGTGAATGTTGCCTCACACTGCGGTTTTACTCCACAGTATCAGGCGCTCGAAACAGTTTACGAAAAGTACAAGGACAAGGGATTTGAAATACTGGCGTTTCCATGCAATGACTTCGGCGAGCAGGAACCGGAGACAAATGATGAAATAAAAAGTTTCTGTGAGTCTAAGTATAATGTCACATTTCCTCTTTTTGATAAAATAAAAGTTCTTGGAAATGATAAAAGCCCGCTGTATGAAAGGCTTGTGAACAATTCGGAACCGGCAGGAGACATTGGATGGAATTTCGAAAAGTTTCTTATTGATAAGAACGGAAATATTGTAGCACGTTATAAAAGTAAAATAAAGCCTGATTCAGAAGAAATCACTGCAGCAATTGAGACTGAACTGGCTAAGTAAGTTTAGGTCAAAGATATTAAGTTAACGACGGAAATTTTAAATTTTACAATTTACAGTTGTAATCCATCCATCCTTGACCTACCCCCGTCAGAGTCAATAATCTACACATTAAAAGAAAAAAATGGCCATTGATTGTTTTTAGGCATTGCTGCAGGAATATTTCTGAGCTGCGTGGATTATCTTATATCTTTTATATCACTAACAAAATACTGCTGAAAAACTTTCATTCTTTTCCCGTCAATGCTGTTAAAAGTATTCATTTTTTTTCAAGAGGTCAGTGAATGTAGTGAAATAAACTATAGTTGTTTTTTATCTGTAAACTAACATAATTTTTTATCTTATTAAAATCATTTTTTTTGTTTCTGTAAAACTATTTGCTACTATTTTATAAAAATAAATGTCGCTTGAAAGATTATTTCCGTCAAACTCAACATTGTAATTTCCAGAGTATTGCTTTTGATTAACTAAGGTGCAAACTTCCTGACCAAGAATGTCAAAAACCTTTAAAGAAACATAACAAGGAACAGGTATATTGTAATTGATAACCGTCTTTGGATTAAACGGGTTTGGATAATTTTGATAAAGATTAAAATTTTCTGCAATAACATCCGAAGTTTTGATTACTCCTACATTTACATCATATGAAAATTTCAATTTAAACAAACTGTTATGAAACATTCCTATTGCATAGTCTCTTTCAGGGAATAAAATTGCAGAAAGAAAAACCGATGAACTGGGATGGTTAATAATAGAAAAATTAGCACCTCCATCAGTTGATAAAAAACCCCTCATATCAAATCTTGCTGGGAATATGCAGGACGGGTCTTCTCTGCAAATATCCAAAGCCCATAGCGTTTCAAAGCTATTTGTAATTCCATTCCATGTTTCACCAAAATTTGAAGATCTATAAAATTTTTCGGCAGCAGCAAATGATTCATTTTCATTAAAGATTGTATTAGTTATGGTTGGAATCTCATTTTGTCCCACTTTAAAATTAATAGACCAGTTTATTCCCCCGTTTGTCGATTTATAAATTTTTGAAGAATCAACTCCCGGATATGAAGCATCAGCAATCAGAATATTATTTGAGTTGTTGTATTGAACTGTAAGATCACAAGGGTTATTGAATTTAAAATTGCTTATTTGTGTAAATGTGCTTCCACTGTTAGTAGAACGAAAGAATCCTCGATCAACTGTAGCATAATAGAATAGTGCTGGATTATTTTGATCCATTACTAAAGGTTTCGTATAAGATCCTACTACTACACTATCTAAAACTATGTGCCAGCTTACTCCATAATCAGTCGTTCTGATCACAGGACAATCGCCTGAAGAAAAAGCAACTGAAGCTAACCAAATGTTAGTGTCTATTGAGCTAACAAAAAATGAGTGTGTGCGGTTTATGGTATATGGAATAGTTGAAACAATATTCCAGGTCTCCCCTTTATCCCTGCTTACAAAAACTTTATTAGTATAAGCAACGAAGAATGTATTTCTATGAATTGGATTCATAGCCAGAGTGTTGCCATATCCATTTTGCAGTCCTGACAATTTATTCTCCCAAACATACCTAATTGTAACATTTTTAGGAAAGTTCCAATTAGCTCCTCCATTTGAAGTTTTGATTACAGCATTATTTAACGAGCTGACGGCAAATCCAAGGTTTGAATCATAATAGAAAATATCAACTAAGTTTGCAAGCATTGGATTGGATTCAAAGTTAAGAAATTCAGACGATGCTTTTTTATTATTCCTGATAAACCCCCCGCCTCCGCATAAATGAATATTGCCCAGATTATCAACAGAAATCCCTCTGATATCATTTTTGATTCTTGTATAAATTGTAGTCCAGACATTTTGTTTTTTTATTAGCAATGTGCCGTATTCACCGCAGCATAAAACACTGTCACCGAAATATTTTATACTTAACAAATTAGTCGATGTATTGGAATTTTCTAATGACCAATTAACTCCACTGTTAAGAGTTTTATATATTATTCCATTATTTCCAGCAACATAGCCTTTGTTACCATCTTTAAACGTTATAGAATTCAATTTTACATTTTGTATTCCATTGTTTCTTAATGACCAATTAATTCCACCATTAGTAGTCTTTCCAATTGTCGCGCCAAAAACTGCAAATGCTCCATTAACTGAATCTTTAAAGTAAATATCCGTAGGAGTAGAATTTATATTTTGCTGCATAAATGTT
>JBBSDT010000225.1:0-5720 GCA_038240405.1 Ignavibacteria bacterium | reverse complement strand
TTCGGTGGGTATGATTTCCTTTGCACCATTGGCAAGGGCAATTGTCATGGTGGTTGTTGCTCTTAAGACATCGAGAATAATTACGTTCTTGTCTTTTAAGACAAGGTCATCCTGTATTAATGATTGCGTCAGCAGTATATCAATTCTTTTCATTAAAATTTTTTACCGTTTATTTTACTTAATTCCCTGAAGTTTTGAATCCTGTCAGAGAAAAGGTGTTTTTGATATAACAGCTTTAATCTTTTTATCCCTGACTGCAATTTCTATTGAAGAACCGGTTTTATTAAAACCATTATCCACATATGCCAGCCCGATATTTTTATTCAGAACAGGAGATAAACTACCGCTTGTAACTATTCCAATCTCCTGCCCGTTTGAGTAAACCTTCTGACCATGTCTGGCTACCATTCTGTCCTCAACAACAAATCCTACAAGTTTTCTTTTCATATTTTCTTTTGCTTTCAATATTACATCTCTTCCATTGAATTCGCCTTTGTCAGGTTTTGTTATCCACCCAAGTCCGGATTCTATGGTATTAGTTGTTTCATCCATGTCATTACCATATAAGCGGAAGGCGTATTCAAGTCGAAGTGTATCTCTTGCTCCCAGCCCAACCGGTTTAATATTGAATTCTTTTCCGGCTTCAAAAATTGCATTCCATAATTTTTCAGACTTCTCCACATCTGACGAAGAATAAATCTCAAAACATATTTTCTCCCCCGTATATCCTGTATGAGAAATTATAACATCCTCGCCTGCAAGATTGCCAAATACGAATTTGTAATATTCAATACCGGATAAATCAATATCGGTAAGTTTTTGCAGCGTATGTAAGGAATTTTTTCCCTGGACAGCAAGCAGAGAAGTTTCATCCGATATGTTATTCAATGTAACATCTCCGGATAAATTTTGCTCCATCCAGTTGAAATCTTTTTCAATATTAGATGCATTTATTACCAGCATATAATAATCACCGCAATTATAAACAAGCAGGTCATCTACAATTCCACCGTCATTGTAGCACATAGCAGAATACTGAATATCACCTTTCTGCAATTTTGAAACATCATTGGTCGTAATCTTTTGAACAAAATCAAAGGCGTCTCTACCCCTTACCTCTATCTCACCCATATGTGAAACGTCAAATACCCCCACTGAATCTCTGACTGACTTATGCTCAGCTATAATTCCTTCGTACTGAACGGGCATTTCATATCCTGCAAATTCAACAAGCTTAGCATTAAGCTTCTTATGGATATTATTGAATGCAGTTTTTTTCAAATTTTCTCTTTGTTTGATTTATTTTACCGGATATTTTTTTAATTAAACCTGAAAGATAACGTCTCCGGAAATTTAGTTGAAAATAGTTTATTTTTTAGCTTCCAGCTTTTTCCAGTCACTCAGAAACTTATCCAGGCCAATGTCGGTCAACGGATGCTTTATCAACAATTCTATTACTTTGAATGGCATAGTTGCTATATCAGCACCTATAAGGGCGCTGTCAACAAAGTGCATTGGATGCCTTATAGACGCCACAAGTACTTTGGTTTGATAATTGTAATTTCCATATATCTGTACAATCTGGGAAATGAGATCCATTCCATTCATAGAAATATCATCCAGTCTTCCGATAAAGGGACTGATAATATATGCGCCGGCCTTGGCTGCGAGTATAGCTTGCGAAGCCGAAAAACACAATGTGACATTTGTTCGTATCCCTTCTTCGCTGAATATTTTTACAGCTTTCAAACCATCTTTAATCAGAGGAACCTTTACGACAATATTTTTATGTATTTTAGAAAGCTCTCTTCCTTCTTTTAAAATATCATCGGTTTTTGTAGAAACTACTTCGGCGCTTATATCTCCGTCTACCATTTCTACAATTTTTTCAAGCATGGATCTGAAATCTTTATGTCCCTCTTTTGCAACAAGCGAGGGGTTTGTAGTAACACCATCAAGAATTCCCATATCAGCTACTTCTTTTATCTCATCAAGGTTTGCAGTATCAATAAATATTTTCATTAGGAAAGAATTAAATTACCTTTTAAAATATAATAAATTACTATAAAATAGATATAATATAATTTTATAAAAAGAGAGAATGAAATAAAATGTCCAATGTTCAATGTGATTATCAAAAATGATCATTGAGTCAATGTTCAAGGTTCAATTTGTTTGCGTGTTGATGATTCTTATATGAGACATTGATTTGAACCTGAGTTAACGAAGTAAAGAAAAGTAACTCCGTTCGTTCAGGATGACAAAGGCAAGTTTGGCTTAGCTTTGTTAAGTTCATTCAGGATGGCAAAAAAGCAATTATCGATTATTAATTCATTTATCATTTAAAATTGAATAAGGTGTTTGATGAATTTTTAACAACGTATCTTAATGTTCTCTTTTCTTTTTGATATTCGATAAATGAGAGCCGCTTGAGGTAATTTGATAATTTGTTTGTCGTCCAGTCTAAATTTAATTTGGATTTTAATTCCCTTGCACTCATTGCTTTGCCGTTTAAATATGTTTTAATTTTTTCATCGAGATTGGGAGCAGAATCCTTAATCAAAATCTGCTCTGGTGCTGAAATTATATTTTCATAGCCGGACTTAATTTCATTTCCTTCACGATCAACGGCTACAGCTCCTTTTTGTATTAAAAGCTTATTTGCATTTTGTTCATTGGTTTCAGGCAGTCTTACAAAAATTTTTCTTCCTTTTTTTAAGCCGTCAATAACTCCCGACCATGTTCCACCTTTTTCCTCGGATTCTGCCACATATATTTCATGGGCAAGTCCGTAAATCAGACTATTCCTTGCCATAGCGAGCTCTACTTTCCAGGGTGTTTTCGGATGAAACGTACTCAAAACCAAAACATTGCCTTCTACAATCTGTTTGTAATATTCTTTATATCCTGAACCAAAAGTCAATACACCCTGCGGAAGAACAATTATACTCTGGCCCTTATGCTTAATTGCCGAGTCAAGCGCCTGTTTATCAACTCCCGGGGCAAAACCGCTTACCACGGTTTTAAATTGCTTGCTTGCTTTATTGGCAATATTGTCGGCAAACTGAATTGAGGTTTCATTTGCATTTCTCGAACCTACAATAGCAACCGAATTCTCTTTCAGGATTTTTTTATTTCCCTTTATATAAAACAAAACGGGTGAATATCCATCTCTGAAATTCTTTTTAAGTGTTTCCGAATAGTCCGATGATACTACAGGTATTAATTCAAAACCCTGATTATATAGATTTTCCGCAAGAAATGCATGATTTGGTAATTCTTTCTTTGCATTCATTAGATCATCAGCTTCACTTTTGCCCAGACCAAACTTATCAGTCCAATCGTTCTCAGATAATTTAAAAAAATCTTCAAGTGTTAATTTATTTTCATGATATATCTTAACTAATAAATCATTTAGCTTTGAATACTTCCATTTAGGTATATGTGCAAATGCAATCCAGCAGGCTGCATCTTTTATCATGATAAATCCCCTCCCACAGTTTTGGCAATAACTAAAGGAATGATTTTTGCAGCTCCGCACTTTGTCAGATATTTCCCAATCTCCTTTATTGTTGCTCCGCTGTCAAATACGTCGTCTATAAGTAAAATTGTTTTTCCGGAAAGTTCTTTCCAGTTTTTATATATAAAAGCTCCCGAAACATTTTCCCTTTTCAGGTAACTGTTTTCAAAAGTTTTTTGTTCTCTGGTGATTCTGATTTTTTGCAATCCGTGTGATACCGGTATGTTTGTTATTTTAGAAAATTTTATGGTAAAGTTCTTTATCAGATCTCCTGACACGGTGGGAGGAACATAAACTATCATATCAAACTTTTCCCTGGTAAGCTTCTTTTCAAAGGCTTTCAATGTATACCTCAATAGAAAATCAGGAAACTCCTCTTTAGTCTCATATTTACTTTTGTATATTGCATCACCGGTATTTGAAAATCCATAATATGAGGAAGCTATTCCATTTATAAGATTGCTTCCTCTTGTTTGGACATCAAGGACTGGAAAATATTCTTCTCTGAAATCTTTAAGTTTCTGCTTCATCTCCGGCGTCATAATAACTTTTAATTTTTTCAAACCCGTATTATCACAGTTATGATAATGAAGGTCTGATGTATCTCCAAGAAAATCACAAAGATATTTCATTCTCGATTGGTTTGTTTCAACATATTCGATCATACTATTCAAATCATTCATCTTTGCACTTCGAAGCTCTTCGAAGGAATTTACATTCAAAGCTGGAGCGTTAATAATATATTCAAACTTCTTTCTTCCGTTAATAATCACTTCCCTGACAATACCCTGTTCCATTAAATCTGCTTTTATAACTCTGATCTGGTTTTGCTTCAGGTTTGTTTGCTTCATCAATTCTCTTTCCCCGAGAAGTTCATTTTTTACAGCCTCTATTATTTTATGGTACTTTGAAATTGAAGGGCGTCCTCCTTCTATAAAAGCTTCAGGCAATCTCCGGTCATCAGGTTTATAGAATAAAATGATTAAAGATAATTTATTATCCCTGCCTGCTCTTCCTATTTCCTGATAGTAATGCACAGGTGATTGGGGAATCTGGGTATGAATTATAAATCTGATATCGGATTTATCTATTCCCATCCCGAGTGCATTTGTGGAAATTACACACTTCCATTTGTTGTTCATCAAACCGTTTTCAATTTCAATTCTTGATTCACTGTCCAATCCCGCATTGTAGCGTGCCGAAGATATATTCAAAAACTCAAACCACTGTGAATAGATTTCAGTATCAGCTCTTGTTCCGGTATAAATAATTCCCGTTCCCTTTAATCTATCTGAAAGTATTTCAATGTTCTTTCCCAGCCATATCAGCTTTTCATCATCCGAATTTACTTTAATCGCATACAACTGAAAATTCTCTCTTAACAAGTTTCCCCGGATTACAGTTATCCCATTTCCAATCTGATCTTCAATATCTTTCTCGACTTTCTTTGTTGCAGTAGCAGTAGTTGCCAGAACCGGAAGTCCTGCAGGTAGTAATTTTACAAGATTTATTATTCTCCGGAAAGCCGGCCTGAAATCGTGACCCCATACTGAAACACAATGTGCTTCATCTATTACAACCATGGATAAATTCATATATCTTACAGCTTCAATCCATTCTTCATTTTCTTGCCTTTCAGGAGCAATGTATAGAATTTTTACCTTTCCGCTTTTTGCTTCTTCAATAATTTTAGAGTTTTCTTCGGAGGATTGCTCGCTGTTAATGCACTTTGCGGATATGTTTAAACTGTTCAGCTTTTTTACTTGGTCTCTCATCAGAGCAATGAGAGGGGAAAATATTACCGTTGTTCCATCAAATATTATTGCAGGAAATTGAAAACAAAGGGATTTTCCGAAACCGGTTTTCTCGATAAGAAGAACTTTTTCTCCTTTAAGAATTCTTTCAATTGCTTCCCATTGCTTATCATAAAACCTTTCAATCTTAAACTTTCTTTTCAAAATGATTTCAGCATCTTCCCTTTTCATTTTTATCTCCTTCAAAATTAATTTTCATTAACACCAAAACAAATTAAATAAAATCATTAATAATAACAACAAATTCTATTTCATTAATGCTGAATCTGTGATAACTCAATAGAAATGTCATGCCTTTGAACTCATTAGAAATGTCATACTTTTTATTTTTAAATTAATGTAAAGCTTCAACGTAACGAAAGGAGGGCGTAGCCCGACTGAAGTTA
>JBBSDT010000224.1:0-5784 GCA_038240405.1 Ignavibacteria bacterium | reverse complement strand
GAATAATAAAATTGTATAAATATCTTGGTGAAGTTAAAAAGGAATATGTACCTTCAAAGCAGATTTTAAGAAGCGGAACTTCAATCGGCGCAAATATCGAAGAAGCTCTTAGCGGGCAATCTATAAAAGATTTAGATATAAAATGAGTATAGCTCATAAAGAAGCAAGAGAAACACATTACAGGGAAAATCATCTCTACTTCAAAAAAAGACATTTAAAATTCATAATTTAGTTAACGCTCGGATCTTCCGGAAAAGTAGATATAATTGAAAACTCTTTACCCATCGTACGCAGGATATTTCCCCACATCTTTGAAGAATCAATATCGAAAATATTCTCAGTCTTTGGATTGTTCAGATACCATGAATTAATTTTTAATTCGTTGTCGAGCTGTTGAGGGCTCCAGCCGGCATACCCTAAGAAGAATTTAAAATCATCGGGATACAGGCTATCATTCTCTATTAATATTTTTAACAATTCAAAATCTCCACCCCAATAAAGTCCATCTGAAATTTCAATTCCTCCTTCGAGAATATCATTTGCCTTATGAATAAAATTTAAAGAGTCTTGTTGAACCGGTCCTCCCAGAAATAATTTTGCATCAAACTTCGGAAAATCCTCAATTACTTCATGCAGTTTGAACTCGGTTGGTTTATTTATAATAAAACCAATAGAGCCTTCTTCATTATGTTCAGTCAACAATATGACAGAGCGTTTGAATATATCATTCAGGAATGGCGCTGAAATTAAAATCTTCCCCTTGGAGAGCTCAGTGCTCTGCATCATACACTAAATTTATTTTAGCAAAATCATTTTCATTGTCTTAGTATAGCTCTGTGCAGTAAATTTGTAAAAGTAAATTCCAGAAGCCAGATTATTTCCGAAAAACGGAATTGAGTTAGGACCTCCTTCAACTCTACCACTGATCAGCGTTGCAACATTTCTGCCAGTAATGTCAAATATTTCAAGAGTTATATTTTGTGCTTTTGGAAGTGTAAATCTTATAAGTGTTGAGGGATTAAAAGGATTTGGATAATTTTGGTCAAGGCTGTAGCTGAGATTATTAGAGACAGGATTTTTTATTGACATCAGATCTATTGAGCTAACTCTTGCGTTTGTTTCAACTTCAGCAAGACCTGCAACAGATTGGTTTGTAATTAGACCGGTAAAGCTTTTTACAACGATTTTAACGCTGTCCATTGTAGTGATAGGATTTACCTGAACGGTAAGTCCGTCAGTGTTGAGTTCTCCTGTAGAGGGTATATGATAAACAACTGTATTATTTTTGTAAATGAACAATTCACAATCTGTAACATGAATGTTTGTTCCATTTCCGGAATTAGGAAGTATATCATATAAAACAAATCTGCGGACATCAATTGGTATTTCCCACTTTAATACTGCGTATTCGTTAATATTACCATTCGAGATCCAGTCCACCCTCTGGTCAGTATTTCTTGATTTCCTGTCAACAAGATTAATTCCTTTATAAGCTATTCCTCCTGCTTCTCTGAAACTACTCTCCCTGACATCTGCCGATGTGGAAAGATTGGTAAACGCTCCTTCGGTTACATTCGGAGCGACTGTAATCATAGAATGTCCTACATGACAACCAACGCATTTAGTACCGGAGCCGTTATTGCCAAAGTTCATTCCAAACACGTGAGCAATATTTCCTTTTCGGTTTACTAAAATATTTCCCGAGCTGTCAATTATCTGTTCGAATAAATTTACATTAGAAGGAATATCTCCCTGGGCTATTTTTCCATCGCGGTCAAGCTGAATTTCCCTGAATAATATTGGATGGTCTTGTCCGTTTTCATCTTCTCTTTGAAAATTCAAAAAAAATCTAAACTTTGCATTCTTTTTAATAGGCGGAGCATCATCAATGGGCTCGTCAACTGGCGCATTAGCATACACATTAAGGCAGTCAAACCTGAATAATCCCCCTTGGTAGAATGTATTAGGATTTGTTGTAGGAGGAACGAGGTTCGTATCGAAAGCGGTCAGGTATTGAACTATCGGTGGAGTTTTGCGAGGTATCAAAAGTTCGGCGTTTAACTCCAGTGTGCCGGATAAATCAAGTACCGGTGTCAATCCGCTTCCATTAATATCACAAATATACAATCCATAATCCTGTTCCAGCACTGTTGTAGCATAAGAGAATAAAATTCTTCCGTCAGGAAGGGGAGTTGGATCTGTGGCGTAAGGAGGCTGCATTGTACCAAAAGAAGGCGGACTTTGAACATATAAAGGAGTAGTGCTGTCAACCCCTATGACTTTATGCGCTTCGGAGAAAAATTTTGTATAATATCTTATTCCAGGACTTCCGCCTGTGTTTAACATTGGAGCATGCGGTATAAATAAGCTAAGCATTTTGCCGTCAGGCATAATTCTCGGCCTGTAAGAAAAAAGACTTTTCCTGTTGCGTGCATCAGTGCCATATTGTTTTAATCCGTCTCCGTCGGGATTAATTATATTGCATTGCCAGACATTTCCTATATCCGTTGTAAGCGCCAGCGAATCAATTCTTGTAAATCCCGTTCCTGATAAGTCACTGGGTCTGTCTATATTAAGCCACCACCGCGAATAAACAATTTTGCCTGTAATTGGATCTATGGTGGGCTTCTCTCCGCTGTTTCTTTCGGTGGTGATCCTGAAAAGATTAGTCCCCGTTGTGTCAATAATATACAGGTTCGTTGTATTTACACCGCCGAATTCCGAAAGTGTAGGAAAACGTGTTGAAGCAAAAATTATTTTCCCATCCGGAAGGTAAACAGGATCGATATCATCATACTTTCTGAATTTATAGGCTGCATTGCCAAATTGCGACAGATCTATGTTCCTGTTAGTAAAAGTAATTTTCTTTATTCTTGTACCGCTTTTATTAATTTCATAAATTCTCCAGCTGCTATCCCTGTTTTCTATTCCCGCGAAGACAATTTTCTGACCATTCCAATGCACGCAAGGCTGCTGTACGTCAAGTAGTCTTACGTCACCGAACAGCATAGTACTGTCGATTAATGTAATAACATTGCCAAGATCATCTCTCTCCATCAATTTGCCGCCGACAATTTTGAATCTTGAAAACGCTCCCATGCCGGGAAGCATTCCTGCCTGTGGATATAATATATTTCCGTTCGATTCGTGATTCCGTGACACAAAAACAATGGGAATGTTAAACGATTGAGAATATAAACTGACAGGAAATGAGAAAAATAAGAGAAATATTGATAGGAATAACTTTCGTATAGTAAATCTAATCATGTAAACCTGTTTTCATTAATTTACTTAATTTGGAAGTTTATTTAAACTTAAAATTTTCGTACTAAATCTTTTACAATTGATAATATTATTATATTTAATTAAGTTTCATAACAAAAAACAATCCAAAAATAATTTAACCACAAAACTTCAAAATGAAAAAATTATTTTATTTTCTAAGCTTTATAATTGCTTTTTCTTTTTTATTTGGCAGCAGCAATAGTTTTGCCGATGGCTTTAACAGTATATATACATCAGACGGTGTTTATGTGATTGCAGCAGGTGATCAGGGAAAGATTTTTCGTTCCGTCAACGGCGGAAATTCATGGGCAAGTTACACAGAGCCATCTGTAAATTTTAAAAGTGTTTTTACACTTGGAATAAACGTATGGCTGACATCAGATAACGGAAAAGTTTACAAATCAAATGAAAGCTCTACAATTCTTACTCCTTATGTTACTCCTTCCACAACTTCAATAAATTCTGTTTATTTCGTGGATGCGAATATTGGATTTGTCTGCGGAGATAACGGGGTTGTTTATAAATCAATAAATGGAGGAATAGCGTGGTTACCCAGCATGGTTGGTATTCTGACAGATAATCTGCGTTCTATTCATTTCCGTGATTCTCAAAATGGAGTGGTTGTGGGAAATAATGGGAAGGTTTATATTACAAACAACGGAGGTTCGACATGGACTCCAGAGGCTGTTTCTACCACACGTAATTTGCTTGATGTAAAGTATTTTTCAGATGGTATTGCAGTAGCAGGTGAATGGGGTACATTATTACTGAAACCTAATGGCTCTTCATGGACACAGGTGGCTACAAGAATTAATACTGATATCAGAGGAATAACCGGCTCGTCAATTAATGATGTACACGTTTGTGGGGGCGGCGGATTTATAAGGAACAATAAAAACGGAAGCTCAAAGTTTTTAAATTTCGAAAAAAATCCGATGCTTGCAAATTTAGTCGATATAGTTTATTACAATAACAATATCGGCTTTGCTGTAAGCAGTCTTAATAATGCAGTTATCCGAACTATAGACGGAGGAACTACATGGACATTGCCTGCAGGATCAACCGTTAACTATAACTGGGCTGTTAAACCCGGTGCAGGAGGTAATTTTTTAGGCAACAATCTTTGCTTACATCCTACCGATAGAAATACAGTATTCATTGCTTTCGGAAATCAGGTTTACAGAAGCAGGGACAAAGGTGATGACTGGGCTCCGATTGGAAATACAATTCCAACCGGCGGCACACCTCATTCGTTCTTTGTTAGTCCTGTAGACACCAATATCTGGTTAGTTGCTATTGAAAGCTCACCTGACAGGGTTTACCGAACAACAGATTATGGTCAGACCTGGACTTCAGTTATTTCTCAAAACTTCAGCAGCTATGGACAGCCGCTTGAAATGGATCAAAACAATCCACATACATTTTACTTCGCACCGGACGGCGGCGGATTTTATAAGTCCGATGATGATGGAGCGTCCTTCCGTGAAATAAGTAATAATTATCCTTTCAGAAGTCCCTGTGATATTCTTGTAATGTGGGATAGCTCAAATGTAATTTTTGTGGCTGACGGAATAACCGGAAGCGGGCTTGCAACTTTGTTCAAATCAGTTAACGGAGGATTTACCTGGACTTTAGTTCGCACTAACGGTTCATCAAGCGAAATTCCTTCAATGTGTAATACGGTTTTTGATAAGAGCACTTTCTATACTACTGAGTGGCCGGGCAGCAATATATACAGAACCACAGATTATGGAGATACCTGGGCAGTTCCGCATAGCAATTCCTTCTCCGGCTGGGGCTCTGATTTCTGTCATGAAGATCCTACGGTTATAGTGACTGGAAGCTGGGGCAACAGCGCTACAATTTCACTTAATGGTGGAGATACATGGACAACCATAAGCAGCGGTCTTTCAGGTCATGGCGGTGGAATAATGGTTCCGGACAGGGGATATATCCTGGCTCACCAAGGATCAAGCATTTATAAGCTAAATGTTCAATATACAGTGGTAACGAGTCTTAGTGAAAATAATATTTCTTCACTTCCAAAAGATTTTAATCTGTCACAGAATTATCCAAATCCGTTCAATCCTTCTACAAAAATAGTTTATGATTTACCTGCTTCCGGAAATGTCAGTTTAAAGATTTATAATGAACTGGGAAAAGAAGTAAGTACTCTGGTAAATTCATTTAAGAACGCAGGTTCATATGAAATCACTTTTGATGCATCATCAGGAAGCGGTTTGTCCTCAGGTATTTATTTTTACAAGCTGGAAGCAAGCGGATTTACTGCAACAAAGAAAATGATTCTTGTAAAATAATTTTTTAGTTATTTTTGTTAATAAAATAAAGTTCAGATTGAGTAACCAGTCTGAACTTTTTATTTAATAGCATTATGTTCGGAGATTGAAAGAAATATTAATTGCCACGCTCTTTCATTAATTAAGGAAGTTACATACCGGAACCACATCCGTCCGGTAGCTTCCATTATAAACCAGCAAG
>JBBSDT010000223.1:0-5786 GCA_038240405.1 Ignavibacteria bacterium | reverse complement strand
CGATATTTTGCTGGACATACATAGTGATATAGTAATACTGATACATTATGTGATTTGTGGATGTATAAGCTTTTTGACATCTACAAATATATGAAAAATTTTCGCCGCAAGCGGCGGGGAATTTAACCCTAAGCGATTAAAATGAAAATTAAATTCATATATAAAACAGGATAAATTGCCCGGAATTTTAAAAAAATTTTTAAATAATAAATAAATATGAAAACAAAAGAATTTAAAAAACCCCTTGTGCTGTTGGTTGTATGCTTTATGCTTACTACTTCTGCAAATGCTCAATGGACCAGAACAAATGGACCTGAAGGGATTGATATTAACATACTCTTCAAACAGGGAAACACAATTCTGGCTGGAACACAGGTTTTTGGTGTCTATCGCTCAACTGATGCCGGAAACTCCTGGCAGAGGTCTAATGCCGGCATAGAAAATAGCAATGTCTCTTCACTGGTATATCTTAACGGAGCTTTCTATGCAGGTGTGAAAGGTCCTGCTGCATCACTATGGGGAGTGTTTAAATCTACAGATGATGGTTTAAGTTGGACTACCGTGGCGGGAATGGCCGGCAAGCCAACACGTTCCCTAACTGTTAAGGATAATTTTATATTTGCCGGAGTTTCTTATCCATTTGGTGGGCTTTTTCGTTCGAGTGATTTTGGAGAATCCTGGTTTAATTTAGTTCCTGAATCTATAACTAATGTATATTTCATTTTTGCAAATTTGAGTTATCTACTTGTTTCGGATGGAGCTGAATTTATTTACTTGTCCACAGACAATGGAGAGAAATGGTTTCTTCAATATCAATATGGATCATACCTGATTACAATGGCTGCTGTGGACAGCACAATTCTCACAGCCCGAAGCCATGTGAGATCCACTAATAATGGAATAACCTGGTCAAATTATATTCCGCCCGCGGACATCTATTCCCTTACTTCATTGAACGGAGTATTCTATGCCGGGACAGCCAATGGGATTTATAAAAGTACAGACAAAGGGGATAGCTGGATTTTTTCCGGTTCGGGAATCAGCAATGGAACTGAGCGGGCTTTATTAACCGATGGAAGTAATCTTTATGCTTGTGTATCTAATGGTCTTTCAGGACTTTATAAGTCTACAAATGCAGGGGGTAACTGGTTTCCTTCATCAACTGGCTTTGAGCCTGCGTCAAATCTCAGGTCTCTGATATCGAAAGGATCTTTTGTCTTCGCAGGAATGCAGGATAATGGAATATACAGAACATCCGACAACGGGGATAGCTGGACAAAGATGGATACAACCAACATTTTGTTAAAGACTGCTATAGTGTTTGATTTTAGTACCAGAAATAATGTAGTCATTGCGGGAACCAGCAAAGGGATATTCAGATCAAACAATGACGGAGCAAACTGGACCTGGATTGAAGCTGGATTACCAATAAGTGCATCAACCTACTATGTTTTATCTGTAACAGCTTCGGGAAACAATTTTGTTGCCGGAGTTGAAACCAATGTCCCTAGCTTAGAAGGTTTATACTATTCATCCGATGATGGATTAAGCTGGCATGTGACCAACGGGCTGGGCTTTGCTCAGGCTGTTGGAAATAATGGTGGTACGAGCTGTCTAACTTATACAGCAGGTCTTTTCCGCTCAACTGATTCAGGAATTAACTGGATTTCAAATGGCCTTTATTCTGGTGGAGCAAATGAAATAATAGGGAACGGAAATAAATGGATGCTAAGTAATTTATTCCATACCTACCGTTCGACAAATGATGGCTATGTCTGGCTTGGTTCTCCTATACCCGGCGGGTCTGCATTTACTTTGACCCAGGTGGGCGATAATAATGTTTTTGGAGGTAATGATGCAGGCATGTTTCGATCGCAAGACTGGGGAGCTTCATGGGAAGATGTTGGTTCCGGATTGCCTGTGTATATAGATATTGAAGCTTCTTGCGCAAACGACAGGTACATTTTTGCAGGAGCTACCGATAACGCAGTCTGGAAAAGACCGCTTGCGGATTTCGGACTTACAGGTATTAGCGGAATTATACCGGAGGTGCCCAGTGAATATTCGCTTTCGCAGAATTATCCGAATCCGTTTAACCCTGAAACTAAAATTAATTATTCAATTCCTAAAGATGGAAATGTTACTTTAAAAATTTTCAATTCACAGGGTAAAGAAATTGCTTTGCTAATAGATGAGATAAAGAAAGCCGGAAACTATTCAATTACGTTCAATGCTGGTTCTTATCAACCAGGATTAAGTTCCGGAATTTATTTTTATAAGCTGTCTTCAGAGAATTTTGTTCAAACCAAAAAGATGTTGTTAATTAAGTAAGTATTGTTTGAAAAAATAGTTTTTCATTTTTTCGGATAATTTAACAGAATGAACACTTTCTTAAAATGTATTGTTTTTAGAATTGTTATAGAAGTAATTTGAATGAAATAAATTGTCAAACAGTGAATAAAATAAGTTTACTTATTCACCGATCTAAAGTTTTGAAAGTAATTACAGACCCGAAAAATTACAGGACTGATTTTTCGTATAATTAACCTCAGTGTAAAAAAAATAGAAAAATTAGTACCTAAATTAGGAACTATTAGTAATCGACTGGCAAAGAAATGTTAATTGTCTCACATTTCAAAAACTGTAATTTTAAGCCCTCCTGCGGAGAAGGAGGGATTCGAACCCTCGATAGAGTTGCCCCTATAACGGTTTTCGAGACCGCCGCATTCGACCACTCTGCCACCTCTCCGGTCCAACTAAAAATTATTTTCTCCTTTAACTCTTAAAATAGTTCAAACTTCTGAAGTCGAAAATCAGACAATAATTATCATTCTAGAGCTCATAAATCTGTTTAGAGAATAATCATGGTAGAAATCTACTACCTTCTGACCACAACATAAATTACATTTATTACAATTCCTACCACGAATCCAATTATCGCTGCTGTGCATGCTGTTTTCGCAGAGGCGGGCTCCTTCTCCTTTTTCATAAAATAAATTATTGCTCCAGCCAGCGGAATACAAAAAGATAAAATTGCCATGGGCGTACTTAATTTATCTGTAGTTTCAGATGTTGATGGTGGTACAGGTGGTTGATTCTGATCCATAGTTTTATTTTTTAGATTATAAAAGATAGTTTATTATGAACATCCCTATAGATTTGCCTATTAGTGCAACTAAAGACATCTGTCCGATTCCTGATACTATCCCTGTGCTCAATCTTAAAAAATTCGTGCTTTCACGTTTGCAATAAGCTTGCGTAATACCATCCACAAAAGTCGGGAGTATCAGCATAAGCGACATAGCATAACTTAAGTGTATCGTATCAAGTGTAAAGAACGGAAAAGAAATATATCCAATATACATTCCTGTACATCGTGCGCATAAAGGAAATTGTTTGCCTCTGAAAAAAAATGAACGTGATGGAATTTTATGGCATGTAACAAGCTGGAGTCCGCTTAATTTCATAACTTGTTTTTTCGCAGAGAGTGAGGGATTCGAACCCTCGTAGCGCTTTTGACGCTAACACACTTTCCAGGCGTGCTCCTTCAGCCACTCGGACAACTCTCTATTTGAATGCTTTCTGTATAATCAGTTACGCTAAATAATATTAAACTAAACTGGGGGTTTACTATGAATGTAATATACTTTTTCAGTAAATTAATTTCTTTACTAAAAATTTTCTTAATAAGTCTTTCATCCACTTTCATCCTTTAATTCAATCTTGAGATTGCTTCATCGTGCGGAAAATACGGATTCTCTGCAAAAATATTTTTGAGATCACGACTTCGAATGGAGTGGTTATCCGCCAAGCTTAATTATATCGTCCCAGTACTCTTCCGGCACGGGCACGACTGACAATCTTCCTTCTCTTACAAGCTTAAAATCCGAATATTTCTTATTCGCCTTTATTTCAGATAATGTTACCGGCCTGGCAAGTTTTCTGACAGGCTTTAAATCAAAGACAACCATTTTTTCGTTATCTGATTTAGGATCCTTATAATGATCTGAAACAATTTCTGCTATTCCAACTATCTGTCTTTCATCGCCTGTATGATAAATAAATGCCAGATCTCCCTTCCGGGAATCTCTTATATTCCGAAGCGCTGTCGGATGTCCAACGCCATCCCAGACAGCCTTTTTGTCCTTTGCTAAATCATCATAAGAATAAACTGAAGGTTCAGTTTTCAAAAGCCAGTAATTCATATTTAATATTTTTAATTGTTAGTTTTATTATCAACCATCAACAGTCATCTTCGCATATTTTAAAATTATCTTCATCTTCGCACATTAGAAGGTTTTTTTACTCCTTCCCAAGCCCCTGCTTGGGAAGGTTTGGATTTAAATTAATATTGAAAGCATAAAATTTTGTCATCCATCAACAGTCATCTTCTCATATTTTAAAACTATCTTTTTTAGTTACTCCTTCCCAAACCCCTGCTTGGGACGGTTTAGATGTACGTTTATGTTGAAAACTTAAAAATTTTTGTCATCCATCAACCGTCATCTTCGCATACTTTAAAATTATCTTTTTTAGTCCGATATCTTCAAAATAAATTTCCGCTTTCTTATCCAGGCCTTTTCCTGTAGTTGAAAGGACCGTCCCTTTGCCAAACGTATTATGCATTACAGTTACTCCTTTTTGTATATCAGGAAATTTGTCTGTTACCGAGTCATCACTTTCATTTTCATAGTTTTTCTTTTTTGGATAATATTCATATTTTACGGAAGGTCCGAACAAAGTAGGTCTTTCGGTCTTAGGCTTATGGCTGCTGTTAAATAATTTTAACCCTTCATAAATGAAATGCTTATTCATTATTTCTTCCGAAATTTCTTTTAAAAATCGGGATTTCATCTGGTAGGATTGAATGCCGAATTTATATCTCTGATTCGCATAAGAAAGAAACAGTTTTGATTTAGCCCTGGTGATTGCAACATAAAACAGCCGGCGCTCTTCTTCCAATTCTTCTTCATATACCGTTGCCCCGCTAACAGGAAATAATCCTTCTTCAAGACCGGTAATGAAAACTACGGGAAATTCCAAACCCTTTGCCGAATGAATGGTCATCATAGTCACAGCATTCTTCTGATTATCAAGATTATCAATGTCTGCAACCAAAGATACCTGTTGTAAGAACATTTCCAGCGTAGGTTCATCATTGCTGTCAGCAAATTCAGCAATAGCAGATATCAGCTCCTGTATATTGTTGATTCTTTCTTCAGATTCAATAGTATTTTCAAGACGAAGCGTCCTTAAAATTCCCATCTCGTCAATTACACCCCCCGCAAGTTCGGAAAGCGACATCTCTTCGTGCAGATATTGATATTTATAAATATAATTCAAAATTTCTATTAAGAGATTTTTCACTTTGGAACTAAACTCTGTGTAAGAACTGATATTCTTAATGACATCAAAAAGCTGTATCTCTTCACCTTCAGCAATTTGAATAAGCTTATCCACAGTGGTTTTTCCTATACCGGCTTTCAGATTTATGATCCGTAAAAGTGATTCGTTATCTTTTGGATTCACAATTATCCTCAGGTAAGCAAGAATATCCTTAATTTCTTTTCTTTGGTAAAACCTTATACCTCCGATAATCAGATAAGGAATATTATTTTGCCTCAATGCATCTTCAAGGGTTCGTGACTGTGCATTTGTTCTGTACAGGATCACAAAATCTTTGAAATTTAATTTCTTCTTCTGCATTTCATCGAAGATGTTTTTGCAAATACGTACAGCCTCATCCCGGTCAGTCATAGTCTCTATGAGGTGGATATTTTCCCCGT
>JBBSDT010000222.1:0-5795 GCA_038240405.1 Ignavibacteria bacterium | reverse complement strand
CGTTGAAGGAAGAAGTTAGGGCATGGGAAATACACAGGAATAACAGGGATGCAAAAATTAATTGGCAGTTCACGACAAAGGATGCAAGAATAAAATTGAAAAGATTATATCCGTCAATTCAAACTTGACATGACACTAGTTTGAATTTAGGTTATACTTATAATTCTACAAACTATGACGGTGTATACGGTATTGCTCCTCCTGCGGTCGGATTTAAATTTATCAGAGGCGGACTTAGACAAACCGGTAACATGAATGATTCAGTTACATATCATACTCCTTTTGGCAGTAATAATACAATTGTTAAAAGGGGCTATAAAGATGAGGGGATGGGTGCATTTAATACTTACAACGGTGCAACGCCTCAGCCATCAGATCCGTTAACGAATGCTGAGACTTACAGAGTTTTGGAAGGTCTATGGAGAACAGGTGACCATTGGATACATCCAATTACATTATTTTATACCGTGACACCGTTTTCAGGAGATCCTGTAACAGGAACAGGATGGATCCAGCCGGGACAGAATGATAGAAGAATGATTACAATTACAGGACCGTTTACTGTAAATGCCGGAGATACAATAATAATAGTTGATGCACAACTAATTGCGAAGGGATCAAGCAATTTAAACAGCCTCACGCAGTTAAGAAGAGTATCACGGTTTGCGCAGAGATTTTATGAGAATAATTTAAAACCTCTGGCAATTCCTTTATCACCGGTATTTTCTTCTTTTGCACCCGGAAACGGAAAAGTTAATCTAACATGGAATGACAGCGCTGAAAGAATTTCCTATAGAAATAATTTTTCAGGGGGAACATATAAATTTGAGGGATATAACATTTACCAGATCAAAACTTTTTCCTCTAATCCTGTTAAGAGTGACACTGTGCTTATAAAGACTTTCGATATAAATGACGGGGTCAGGAATATCAGCGACAGCTTATTTTTTACTGCACAGGATTCGGGCACTTTTTATGGAATTATTCAAAGAGGCAGTGATAACGGAATTGCAAGATCTTTTATAGTAAATAAAGACACTATTAGTAATAAGGAATTCATCAACGGAACCGAATATAAATTTGTTGTAACAGCCTATTATTATGATTCTCTTGGAGGACCATATACCTTTCCAAAGGTAATAGAATCAGCAAAAAACAATATTATAAAAGTTATTCCTCAGACTATTACTCCGGGAATAAAATTTGCGTACAAATTTGGAGACACGATCAGTACCGATCAAAAAGATCTTGGAGTCATCCCTATAGTCCTAAGACCATTAGATTTGAAAAATGCTTTATACACATCAACATTTGGAAGTACAGAAGGTGATACTAACTGGACTCTCACTAAAACATCAGGAGGGGTTACTTCTATATTATTTCAAAATTTAAGAGACTTTAGGGGAGTTCAGGATACGGCATTTTTGGTAGATGGCTTTATCCTGATTCACCAGAGAATTCTTGATTCAGGTATTGTCAGGGATCCTGAAACATTAGTAAAATATTATAATAATAATAATGACCTGGTAAATAAGCCTTCTTTCTCCAACCAGAAAGCATGGACTTATTCAACACAAGGGAATGAATGGTTTACAGCTCCGGATACAAATGCAGTTAAGTCAGTCAGCTATAATCAATTTGATTGCAGAAGCTTAGGAATAGGATTTCCTACACTTGGCGGCTTTAGAAATGTCCGTACTAAAATATTTGCAAATGGAACACAATTTAAGTCCATTTCGTCTTCGAATACAATTCTTACCGGCGGTCCGTTAAGACAGATAAAGATAGTATTTGGGGCAATTTCAATGGCTTACAGATTTGTTCCCGATAGTGTATTTACCTTCAGCACTCCATATAAGGATATGGTCGAGATACCTTTCAGTGTTTATATATCTGATGAACTTGATTCTACGTCAATTGTTGGCTTAAGGCAATTAAATGTCGGGTTCGTAGACTCAAACAAAAACTCACGTTGGGATCCTGACACAACAGTTTTAGGAGGATCGAACTTTACTTATATATTTGCATCAAATTACCATGCTGAACCAAGCCCGAATTATACTAATAAGAATCCAGGTGTTGTAAGTAATGTTACAGGCTTGCCTTCGCTCGACGTAATGTACATCTGGCTTCCCAGAGTAAAATCTGTAAATGGTGTTCCGCTGACATGGTCAAATGGAGATACGCTGACAGTGACTCCTTACAGAATAACAAGACCGGAGTTTGTTCCGGGATATCCGGTAAAATACAGCTGGAGCGTTGCAGGCACACAGACCGGAAATAAAGAGCTTGCACTTGCTGAAGTAAAAAATATAAAAGTTTTTCCAAATCCTTATTATGGATTTTCAGAATTACAATTCAATGATAACAATGAAAAATTTATATATGTATCGCATCTTCCGCAGATCTGTACAATTTATTTTTATACTCTGGACGGGGTATTGGTAAAAAAAATAAACCGCAACCAGACCGATCCCAATAACACGCTTGAGAAATGGGATCTGAAGAATGATGAAGGAAATTTTGTAGCTAGCGGAATGTACATAGTATATGTTGACTGCAAAGAACTAGGAGTCAAAACTTTAAAGATTGCAGTGTTTCAAAATAAATTCTAATGAATATAACAGGAAAGGTGAAAAATTATGAAGAGATTAAAAATTTTATATTACATTTGTCCTATTCTTTTATTTTTTGCGTTTGGAAATAAGCCAGATAATGTTCAGGTATCAGGTGAGAATAAATTAGATGCAAACAATATTTCAACCGCATTTACTAATTATGGATTTTTCAATTACGGAATTGCCGGAGCACATTTTAAAGCAGGGCAGGAGTTAAGGAAAATATCAGGAATATGGATTGGTGCAACAGTAAATTCAAGTATCAGATTAGCTGTATCCGATTTTCAGAACAGAAATTATTTGCCCGGATATACCGATAATAATGGTAATCCTCAGGGCAAGGACGATCCGGCATTCAGAGTTTACAAAATTGAACATGGACTAATTAACAGTGAAGATTATTTGCACTGGCCATCAAGCCAGGGCGCTTATCTGAATAGCGCGGGAAAGCCATATTTACTTGGGAATCAAACTTTATTTTATTCTTATACAGATGGTTATTCAGAAGCTCATTTGCTTACTCCTCCTTTGAAAGTTCAGATATTGCAGACAAATTGGGAATTTAATTTTCCGGGAGCTTTAGATTTTACGGTGCTTTCAGAGCTTAGAATAATTAACAGAAGTAATGAAATCTGGAATGATGCATACATCGGATTCTGGTCGAATGACAGCCTTGGAGGTGATTCCTGGAATGCAATATGTTCCGATTCCGGCAGCAGCTTAGGATATACATATGAAATTGAGAATGGTTACTCAGCCGGAAACTATGCAGTTGGATTTAAAATTCTGAATGGTCCATTTAAATTCACCGGTAACAACAATGATTCCGTTGTTTATTATTATCCTCCCGGATCTGATAACAAAATTGTCAAAAGAGGGTATAGAAATCTTTCTGCTACTTCGAACAACATTTTAATTAAGGGAAATCCCGGTAACGGAGATCCTCAGACAGCGGACGAATATTATAATGTTTTAAAGGGAATGAAAAAGAATGGCGAACCATGGATTGATCCTTATACTAACAGTACAACAAATTTTCCCTGCACGTCTGAAAATTATGTTTCCGGTACAACACGGATATTATTAAGCTCGGGTCCTCTGAATATAAATCCGGGCGATACTCAGGTGGTTGTTATAGCTCAAATCTGTAGCAGAGGTACGTCAGACTATCAGGCTATCAGAAGTTTAACAAGCGAAGCCCGAATAATACAGGAAATCTTTGATTATAATTTTGAGGGCATCCAGAATAATAATATAATAAGTGAACCTATTCAGTTACCGTCGAGATACAAACTTTATCAGAACTTCCCGAATCCTTTTAATCCCGTAACAAAAATTAAATATAGTATTCCTGAGTCCGGAAATATTAATTTAACTGTTTACGATATCCAAAGGGAAAGAAGTAATGATGCTTGTTGATGGTTTTCAGGAAGCAGGTGATAAAGAAGCATCATTCGATGGTAGCGGACTTGCCAGCGGCATATATTTCTACAGACTTGGTGTTAAAAATTTATCCGCAACATTGAAAATGGTATTACAAAAATAAGGGTTCTCACAAGTAAAGCTCCCGAGGAATTTAGCCATCCAAAGCTGGGGCTTGGGGTGGAGAGATGATGGATAATAAAGTATCCTTTCCAAATCGCGGATTTAAAAGGCTTCCCAAAAGCCTGTACTTAATTCCGCATTCGTAAGAAGTCTTCGTCGAGGGTCGAAGACTTCTTCTTATATAGAAGATTATTTTAAGAGGATTGTGCCTAGTAGAGGGATGTTTTGAGGCTTCCCCCTTCTTTCTCTTGAGTCTGTCTCAGAACATCTCTCTTTCCCAAGCCCCAGCTTGGGAAGGTTTAGGTCTGCTCCAGTTTACTTACAAAGATGGGGCTTTGTAAGTAGTAAGTTATGTTTTGAAATAAAGTGCTCACTGAAGGGTTTGAGAGGGTAAATAAATCCGCACAGAATTTAGCCATCCCAAGCTGGGGCTTGGGATGGAGAGATGAAAATATTTTTAATGCTGACCCCTCACTAACCCTCCCCTGGAAAAAGAAAGGGGAAGGAAAAATTGGCTTTTGAAAAGCATGCATTATCCTGTACAGATATTTTAATGCTATATAGTTTTTAAGTATTGATTTTACTAATTTAGAAAAAGTTAAAATTAATAATTATGAAAAATTCCACTATAATTATTTCCCTGATATTTTTTCAATTTTATTTCCTTCCCTCAGTTATATATTCCCAATGGTCATCAAATGCAATGAGCAATCTTCAGGTTTGTGATGTAAGTGGTGAGCAGGTTCTTCCAAAAATAGCCAATACCAGTGATGGCGGGACATTTATTTCCTGGTTTGATAACAGGAGTGGAAGCTATGCCGTTTATCTTCAAAAATTAAACGTGCTTGGAGTCAAACAATTTGCAGCAGACGGACTACTGATAAGTTCTAATGCTCAAAGCTCATCACTTGTTGATTATGATATGATCTCTGATGACAGCAACAATGCTATAATTGTTTTTACAGATACAAGAAACGGAGCAAATATAAATCCATTTGCTTATAAAATCACATCGCAGGGAAATTTTATCTGGGGTGCAAACGGAGTAACTCTTGCAAATGATGCAGGCACATTCCAGGCAAATCCTAAGGTTATTAAAACATCTGATAATAATTTTGTTGTTACCTGGATTTACAGTTCAACTCCTAATAAAATTGCATTTCAAAAGCTCTCTTCCGGAGGAGCAAAGCTGTGGGGATCCGATCCTATTTATTTATCCGGAGCAGGAACGGAAAATTTTACTTATCCTTCATTAGTAACCTCAGATAACGGATCGGTCATTACGCTTTGGTCCGGTTATACAGGATCATTCTTAAATCCGGGAAATTATAAATTATATTCACAAAAATTTTCTTCTGCAGGTGCAGTTGCCTGGAAGGATACAATTTATAATCTTGGAAGGGTGACCGGGTTTTTTGTACCAAAAATATTTTCTGATGGAAATAACGGTGCAATTTATGTCTGGCAGGATGACAGGAACCTTGTAAATACTCAAAGTTCTTTTGTTCAACATTGTGCTTCCAATGGAACGACAATCTTTCCTTCGAATGGTTCGGAAGGTGCTACAACTGCAGGCTTTAATAAATTTGATGCATGGGCGACTTTTATGCAATCAACAGGGGAGACTTATCT
>JBBSDT010000221.1:0-5803 GCA_038240405.1 Ignavibacteria bacterium | reverse complement strand
GTACGAAAAGACACATTAGAGCCTCCTAATTATTTACTTTAAGAAACTCTTGTAACTTGCAGTATCTTAATATGATTTGCTATCCAATTTTGTGGGTTCCTTAATTTGAAACGGCACTAGTTATAAAAACCGGTTTTGACTCCTTCCTTTTCAAATGAAAACCAGGTGGGATTTAATCCCATTTTTTTCATGGATGCTACGAATTTGGTCTTCTCTTTTGGACAATAAAAAAGCAGGAACCCTCCGCCTCCGGCACCAATTACTTTTCCTCCTAATGCACCGTTTTTAATTGCAACTTCATACACTTCATCAATGAATGAATCGGATATTTTCTTTGAAAGACCTTTCTTGATAAGCCAGTGTTCGTGAAGCATGGCTCCGAAGTCATTTATCTTATTCTTTTCCAGTATAGTGCGTGTATAAAGTCCAATTTCTTTA
The DNA here is from genome assembly GCA_038240405.1 of Ignavibacteria bacterium. GTDB lineage: Bacteria > Bacteroidota > Ignavibacteria > Tepidaquicellales > Tepidaquicellaceae > JAGPCH01. The sequence continues at coordinate 5,365 of JBBSDT010000221.1, read as the reverse complement.
ATCTTGTGCAGCCTGTCAATAACATCCTTATTATTGTCTTTTGTCTTTTTGTTTTGAAGCTTAAGGATATCACTTGCTGATCTTTTCTTATTTAAATAAAATAAGAAAATGTTATTTTGAAGTTCCATTAACGAACCCTCATTTATGCTTATAGGCTCAACAGTTACCTTCCCGTCTTTATGAAATGTATAAGCATTAAAGCCGCCAAAGGTTGAAGCATATTGATCCTGTTTTCCGATAGGCTCATTCAATAATTTAATTTCAATATTACATGCACATTCTGCCAGTTCATACAGGGACATATATTCTCTTTTATAAGTAAATAAAGCGCTTAACAATGCAACTGTGAACGTAGAAGAAGTCCCCAGGCCGCAATTCGATGGAACATCAGCTATTGATATTAATTCAATCTGCTTTTTTATTCCTGAATATTTAAGACACGTTCGGAAAATTGCGTGCTCAATCTTGTTTACGTCATCTATTATTTCTGTCTTTGAATAAGAAAGCCGGATTGATTCTTCAAACCTCTTGTTCAGGAATATATGCACATATTTATCAATGCTTGTAGCAAGTAAAAATCCTCCGTAATTTTGATAATATGACGGAAGATCTGTTCCTCCGCCTCCCATTGAGATTCTTACAGGAGCTCTTGATATTATCAAACACCGGCTCCTTTTTTATCGAATTTGTTTTTCATCGCATCTTCATATATTGATTTTATTGATAATCTTATCGCTTCTTTTGATGAATATTTATTATTCCAACCCTTGCTGCGTATTTTATCGGAATTTAATCTTACAATGGGAACATCCCCTTTCCAGCCTCTGTCTCCACCGGTGTAATTAAATTTCACATTGTTTAAATTCATGATGTCCTTTGAAATGTCAGCAATCTCTTCAACGGTTATATAATCAGCTGTAGAAACATTAAAGTAAGAATACTTTTCTAAATAATTTTGTTCAATAAGTCTGATAGCGTTTATAACATCGTCCACATAAATATAGGACTTGCTTTGAGTACCGTCTCCCAAAATTTCAAGAAGTGATTTTTCTTTTAATAGTCTCCTTACAAAATCATATCCGACCCCATGGGTTTGATTTGGTCCAACTACGTTGGCAAACCTGAATGCAGCTGCGTTCATATCGAACATATGACAGTAAGAAGAAATCAAAGCCTCACAAGAAAGCTTGCTGGCGCCATATGTTGAAATTGGAAGCTGCGGCGAATAATCTTCATTGGTTTCAATATACTTTGCATCACCATAGACTCCGCTTCCTGAGGCATAAAGAAGATTCTTTACTCCCGATATTCTCATTGCTTCGAGGACATTGTTGGTTAAATAAGTCCCTTCCCAGAAATCAATATCCGGTTGTGTCATTGCTTTAGAAATGTCAGGGTTTGAGGCAAAATGGTAAACAATTTGGGAATCTTTTATTGAGGTTGTAAGGGTTTCAATGTCCTTAACATCAGCTTCAATTATTTTTAGTTTTTTATTTTCTAAAACATCCGTAAGATGCCATTTCCTTCCTGAAGAAAAATTATCATAGATAGTAACATTGCTGTCCGGTTCATTTTTTAGAATGTTTCTGGACAGATGACTGCCAATAAAACCTGCTCCTCCGATAATAAAATAATTATTTGCCAATTAAACAGATATAGTTCAAAAATTTTTTCTCTTAAAATAATACATGAATGACTGTAAATTCTTCTTGAAAAATGAAGGTAAAAATGAATAAGCATACTGAGTGTAATTCAGGGCGAACGCCTTATAGAAATTAGGATATTCATTTTTGTGCATTTTCAGAACTTCAAGAACAGTCTTTGAGTTCTCTCTTTGATGCGTAAAAGATTTGTTTTGACCGGCTGTCATATAAGTAATAAAATATTCCTTCATATTATGCAATTTCCCGACTTTCCCCATTCTCAGCCATAGTTCCATGTCCTCAACGTGATTAATGTGCTTATATCCTCCCAGTTTCAGTGCAACATCTTTTCTAAAAAGTACCGTAGCGTGAGTAAAGGGATTTGAAAAAAGAGCAAAACTTCTTATCTCATCATCGCTTTCTTTTTTCAGATATCTGAATAATTCCTGTCCGTTTTCATCAACTAAAATAACTCCTCCGCCAACTACTACATATTCGGGATTGTTATCAAGGAACTCCACCTGCATTTTCAGTTTATCCTTATGGCACCAGTAATCATCATCATCTATTCTTGCGATATACTTTCCTCTGGCATTCCGCAAGCCGATATTAAGGTATTTCGAGATTCCTTTATTAACAATTTTGGGAATTCTCATATATCTTACATTGTCTTCCTTAATATCAAGTTCTGACATTCGTTGTTCCGTTTCATCGGTCGAGGCATCATCAATAATTATGAGTTCCCAGTCTTCATAGCTTTGTGCAAAAACGCTTTCAATTGCCTTTTCGAGCATATGAATTCGGTTATACGTAGGCATAATAATGCTGACAACAGGATTACTTCCGGAGAGAGATTTCATAAAGCTGAAAGCTATCGATATAATACAAAACTTTAAAGTGAGAAATGAAGTGAGATAAATTTTGTTGCTAAATATGTACTCATTTTTAGGCTAGGGTACTTATTTAGTATCTCTCCACCACAAGAATATTTCGTAAGTAAAATTTAAAGAGTATATTTCTAAATTATGTTTTAATGGCTACTTGAGGCTGGGTATCAATCTGAACTTCCATAATGTCTAATCCCGTATGTTACATATTATTTAGGTATCATCTGATAGGCCCTGATATAATCAATTTCCATAATATATGGTAATCGACTTTCATCAATGGGTCCAATAAAATCCTTTATTGCAACATTGGCAATTATATATAAAGGTGCTGTTGGTATTCCATCAGTTGCTTCATAAACAATATTTCCATCTAGCTTCCAAATCATCTTATCAGGGAAACATTCAAATGACCATATCATCCATTTGTTTGAAAAATCACCCTGCAATTCTTTTGTATTCAGATAATAAAAGGGAGCTTTTCTAGTTTTTTCTGAATTTGGATAATTAACTCCCCAGTGACTGGAACATGAAATTTTATTCTCTTCCCTGCCAAAATATTCAAAAATATCTATTTCAGGTAGTGTAGGTCTCTGAATAGGTACTAGAAAGAAAGCCGGCCAGCATCCTTTAGTAAAAGGGAACCTAACTCTCATTTCCCATTTCCCGTATGCCTGTAAAAAACTTTTTGAAGAACAAATCATTCCTGAGGTATACTCAAATTGTTTTTCATTTTCTATATCTTTCCCATATGTAGCTTCCCTCCTGGCAATTAGTTTGCAAATTCCGTTTTCAACTTTAACATTGTCGTCAGAATACCATTCAAGCTCTTCGTTTGCCCAGATTGTTCTGTTACCATTATCATGGAAAGTTATCCATTTTGTCCTGTCAAATGAATCAAAATTATCTTCAAAGGTCAGCTTCCATTGATAATCTTCCACTTCTTTATCATTGAAACCAACTGAATTTATATTAAGCACTCCAAAAGCGAGAAGCATAAATAATAATGTTAACATTAATTTTCTCATATTCTTATAATTTAAATTCTAATAACACCTTTTTGTATATATAAACTATATAAACTATCATGTTTTTTCTTTTTCTAATTTAGCTAAATTCAATTTATTAAGAATTTTCGGGCAATTAGATTATAAGTCGTATCAATATTAATAATATCTTTAACATTCAATTTCTTGAGGTACTTATCCCATGATCCACCTTCCCATAAGTGATGGCAGTAAGCATTGGGATAGTTTTTGGAATAAACAAAAAGATTTTTTAAACTTGACTGATAATATAAGGGATACGTAAAACTATCATACGATTCGATATGAATTAAATTCCTGAAATGTTTAGAAAGCTTCAGTGGAATTAAAACTGAATGCTCAGCCCAATATCGATCTTTTCCTCTTGATCGAAAAGTTCTATATTCTTCAAGCCAGATTTTTGCAAACTCAGAATTTTTCTCTGACATCATAATCGCATTACATAACCCCATTTTTCTCCATTTTCCCTGTTTTCCAATTACAAATTTGTGTTTTAGTAATGGGGTAAAGGGCTTTTTACAAATTGAATCAAGATCAAGATAAATCCCTCCGTTTTCGATAAGAACCCTTAGCCGCAAAGCATCAGCCTTATGTGCAACATGCATTAACGGATTGCCGAATATTTCATTGGGTGGAACTATTTTTCTTAAAGTAACAATCTTTTTGGTTTTTTCCCACCATTCACCCTCAGGTTCAAATGAATAATAAAAAAATACTTCCAAAGGTTTATTAACTTCAAGGGCTGATTTCACGGCAAGGTAATGAACCAAAGAAAAAGGTTTTCCTCCGAAATCTTCCGAGAGGCCGTAACAAAAGTGAAAAATATTGGGAATCAATATTGTAAATTGATTTGGTTATTAATAATTATTTTCTTTCATAAATTTTCTCCACCGCATGTATTGTATTTTCAATAAGAAATTTTTCCTCAAAATCTTTTTTGGCATTTTCTGCCAGTTTTTTTCTTAGATTTTCATCCTTAAACAATAAGGTTACACTTTCTACCAGTTCTGTAGTATTTTCTTTCTTTACTAATATTCCGTTCTCCATGTTGATTATAACTTCCCCAATTCCGCCCACATCCGTAGAAATTATCGGAATGGAATTCTTCATTGCTTCAAGAATAACATAGGGAATTCCTTCATATCTTGAGGGTAGAACAAACAGATCAAATGTATTAATAACTTTTGTGATTTCACTGGTATACCCTTTTAAAAGCACTTTCATACTTAAATTATGTTTATTTATTAATAATGAAAGCTGATTAAGCATTTCTCCTTCTCCGTAAATATGATATTCAAAATCATACCCTTTTCCGATTAAAATTTCCGCCATTTCAATAAAATACTCCTGACCTTTTTGAAAAGTCAGCCTGCCAATAGTTCCAATGATGAACTTTTTCTTATTTATTTTAAAATAACCTTCCCCGTTTTTCTCCAACCCATTATAAATTACCCTTACCTTGTCATTTTTATATTTAAATTTTTCAACAAGTACATCTTTATCGCTCTTACACCCTGTAAGAGTAAAATCAACAAATAATTTTTTCAATCTTTCGTAATACAATTTATTATATTTCATATTCTGTAACTGTTCCAATGTAAAATCCAAGCCATGTTTATGCTCAAGCAATAACTTTGTGCCTGCCATTTTTCCTATAACACAGGGAACTATTCCCGCTTGTGCATGAATTACATCGTATTTATTTTTAAAAATATGCCTGAACAGAAACAGTATTCCGTTCAATGTATGACTTTCATTTCTTTTATTGTTGAAAATGAAATAATTGATT
>JBBSDT010000220.1:0-5809 GCA_038240405.1 Ignavibacteria bacterium | reverse complement strand
TTTTTGATTGCAGTCTTCTTATCATGATCACTGTATGATATCGGTTTTGAATCACGAAGAAGAAAAATAATAATAAATACGGCTGTTAGCGAAATCAGGAGTGCAGCAATCACAGGGAGCATTTCGCCTAAAGAAGTGCTCCCCAAAACCCCTGCGAGGGCAGGGCCAGCGATGAATCCCACATTTGATGATATGGAGAGTCTGCCAAAATTTTTATTTCTATCCTTATCTCCCGAAATATCTGCAATATACGCATTGGCTACGGAATTATTTCCCCCTGTCACTCCGTCAACCGCTCTTGCAAGAAAAAGAATGAGAATTGGCAATGTAATTATCAGGGGTCCTGAAAAAAAAATATTTATATTAATTATTTCTTTGTGAGGAAGGTAAAATGAAATGAGGAATATTCCCCAACCTATGAGCGAACCAATTTCACATAAAAGCAAAATTTTCTTTCTTCCGTAAATATCGGACCACTTTCCGAGCAAGGGTGAACCAATCAACTGAAAAGCAGGATAGACAGCGCCAAGAACCCCATAGACTATCGCGTTTCCGCCGAATTTCATTACAAGAAATGCTAGAAAGGGAATGACTACACTGAATCCAAAGGTTCCGATGAAGTTTACTAATAAGGTAGGAAATATACTGAATTTTCTTTCCGACATGTTAGATTGGTTTTCCGGTAAAAATTTTTTTTAGTTTGACTGTAAGTTCATATGTTTTAGTGTAATATATTAAGATGAATTAAAAATTTAAAGATGAATTAAAAATTGCAAGAGTATTAAAAAATTATTTTAATTATATTTGATTATATTTGATAAAAATTATGAAAGATAAGGACTGCGTTTTTTGTAATATAGGGCAGGATCAGATTTTGATGAAAAATGATCTTGCTTACGTTATTAATGATAAGTATCCTCATTCAAAAGGTCATATACTGGTAATACCATATAATCACGTGGAAGCTTTTTTTGACCTTACAAAAGAAGAACAAGCTTCGGTAATGGAACTAGTTGGTGAAGCAAAAAAATATACAGATACAAATTACAATCCTTCAGGATATAATATAGATGTGAATGTAGGAAAGTCAGCAGGACAGATTGTTATGCATACCCATGTTCATTTGATTCCAAGATATTAACTAATAATCTATATAACCAGAATGAATATTGAGAATAAAAACATTCCACAGGAAGTTGCCAGCGACGAGAAACTGCTTGCTATGCTATCCCATCTTTCAATATTCCTTGGCGGAATATTACTTCCCATCATTATCTGGGCGACTCAAAAAGACAAATCCAGATTCGTCAGGTTCCATTCATTGCAGTCAATATTTTATCACATTGTCTTTGCGATTATTATCATGTTGTATGTTCTTGTAATGGCACTGATATTTATATTTACGGGAGTCGGACTGGGAGTATTTGGGAAAGGTCATGCAGGTAGAAATGACGCACCACCTGCCATTTTTTTTGTTGCAATTATTCTGTTCTACGGGGGATTGTTTCTTTTCATATTTTCAGGAATCGGGTATGCCATTTATTTGGCAGTGAAGTCTTATAAAGGATATATTGTAAGAATTCCGGTTATCGGAAATATAATTTACAAAAAAGTTTATGGGAATACATGAGCCTCAAGGGTCTTATTTGTAAAAATTTGTATGTTAAGCTATCTCTTGATTAAAAGGAAAATCTCAAAACAATTTTTAGATACAGACATGTTTTTACTTAAGTAAAAACATCTTCTTTGTCTCTGCATAACTGCCATTCGTTAACTTATAAAAATAAACTCCGCTTGGTAAATCCGTTCCGTCGAATTCCACTTCATAGCTGCCTGCATTTAATTTTTCATTAACAAGCTTAATAATTTCTTTACCCAGTACATCATATATAACAAGTCTTACGGCATCAAGTGAGGATAACGTTTCCGTTTTAGAAGGCACATCAAATTTTATTTTAGTAAGAGGGTTGAAAAGATTTGGAAAATTTTGATAGAGTTTATAATTTACCGGAATTTCATTTGAAAATTGGCTAATACCAACTTCAGAAGTATCTGAATTTAAATACCGCAAAATCTGCACCCCCAAATTATCACAAGAAGGAGATAAATGATTCGATAAAACTACCACGCCCGTCTTTAAATTTTCTGATGAGTTATTAGCGAAACATATAAAGCTGCTGAATGATGCAGTCCCGCCGTTCTTCCAAGTAAAATAAAAAGCAGAGTCCAATTGAGGATTAAGTAAGTTCCATTGCCAGACCAGACCGATTCGTGCCTTTGCATCAGGATTGGCACAGGTATCATTTACAATTCTCCTGATCTTTTGAGCTGAATCGAGAACGTTTTGCATACCAAAACCCGAGAGACCCATTTGAAATTGTAGATATTTTGTGAAATCATCAATTGTTGAATACAATCCTCCTGCAGCGTTAAATGCAGGCCAGGATCCCTTATGAAAAGGTCCCTCGATACTGCCTGACACATAACCCTGTGCCAATCTGCTCTCCTGCTGGGGTGTTAATGTGATTCTGGTATCAGGCATATTCAATGGACTACAAATTTTTTGAATAAATAATGAATCAATAATCTTTTCCAGGGTATGGCTCATAACAACTCCAAGGAATGAAACACCAAGATTAGAATACAGGAAACATTGTCCAGGAGGGCGGGAGAGGGAATGGTTATTAAGATAATTATACATCATCTGGTATGTAGTTGTATCATGAAACGGATTTATAGGATCGTCAGGTAATGCGGAAAAGTGTGAAGCGAGATCAAGCAATGTCATTTTAATTGTGTCGCCGGTTGCAGTCACATAAACGGGAGCATGTACTAAATTTAAGGGGATATGATTTTCAACAAGATCATTCAGATTTAAGAGCCCTCCCTGCTGAATAAGCATAGAAAGGATCGTCGCAGTAAATGATTTCGTTACGGAGCCAAGCTGAAATATTGTAAGACTGTCAGGTCGGGGAGAAGTTGTGTCAGCTTTAATGTGACCATAAGAATATCTGTGATCGAAAATTGTATTGTTACCCTCTTTCCGGATTACGCCAACCATTACGCCCGCTTTGTTAGAATCAACATATCTCCGGACTATCCTGTTTATTCGTACCTGCAGTGAATCCGGATTAAATTGTCCATCTGCATGGTTAAGTTCTAAAACTGAAATGATTATAATAAGAATGTATAAGAACTTTTTCATAGTTATGTAAATTTGAGATTCAAAATTAATGGTATCAAAATAAAAAATTTTATTTTTAATAAAAAGATAAGAGTGAAAATTATGCTTTTTAAAGTTTAAGAATGGATAGTGCTAAATTAGGTTTATCTCGAAAAATTAATATGGCCCACTGATCATTTCAATTATCAAATAAAAGAGAGAGTTCAGCAAGCATATCTGCTGAACTCTTTAAAATAAATCAAATTAAATGCTTTTACTTTACCAACAGCATTTTTTTTGTGACAATAAAATTCTTACCGTTTCCGTCAAAATTACTCTGTAAAAATAAATTCCGCTGCTAAGGTTGCCTGCTTCCAATGTAATTGTATAATGTAATGTCATGAGCAAGAGCAGTGATAACTCCGGTACTTGTTCCCGTCACTTCGACTGATGGGGCCATACCCAAAAAAAAAGGAACAGCTTTTTCAAGCCGTTCCTTTATGAAAATTCTCCGAGTTTAAAGTTATGGTCTTACTCTGTACGGGAATCCGAGATATGTTGAAGAGAATATAGCCGGTGAATTATCTCGTAATGACTTTCGTGTATTAGCGCTTAAAAACGCATTATGCATTCCATGATTATGCTGGGAATAAATCTGGAAAGTCTTTTCATAAGTTCTGTCAAAGTTGGAGCCGTTAGGAGTTTGTGAAGTCATTACAAAAGGCTCTCTGTGGAAACCGAATGTATTTCTGCTCCAGTGATATGCTACTATATCGGTGTCGGTTTGATTGCTCGTTAAATAAATCTTCGCTCTGATCTGATCGCCTCTGTCTACTTCCAGAACGCCTGTACCGCCGAAATACCTCGACGTAAAGATATTAGTTGTAAAATCAGGTCCGTTTAAAGTCAAAAGAAGGTTATTGTCTTTATAAAACTCGACTTTACTAATTACGATATTATCTTTTCCGGTTTGAGGCGAAGTAGTTTCACCATCTACGGCAGTATGTTGATAAACTCTCCAGTTAAATCTCGGGTTTGGTCTGTGGTCAATTCTTTTAAAGGTTATGAGCCTTCTTTGTTTCTGAACATACGGCTTAACTGTTGAATCCAGAGCGCCGTTAACATATCCGATAACTATAAAATTACCGGAAATTGTCCTGATGACCTCAACGTTTTTTAATGAATCACCAACCGTTGTAATATTTGTATTGATGTTTACATTAGTAACTCTTCTTCCCCACTTTACCAATGAATCAATTGGAGAGTCAATTCCTATAGGACCTTCCGAATCAAAATCGTTAATTTCATCTGCGAAGAGATTATCATCGTCGTCAGCATTAGTACTGAACGCAGTATTGATAGCAGTTGTGTTTAAGTATTCGTCATCGGTTTGTGCTGTTGGAGCAGTGACATCGTCTTTATTACATCCGGAAATATAAATTCCGAATATCAGAACAGTAAGGATTGCTGAAAATCTGAATAGTTTTTTTAGTGGTTTCATAATTTTTGTTCCTTTCTTATTTTTATTTTTTAAAACTCATTGTTTGTTTGAAATTCGAATTCGTAAGCTTAGACACAGGGATAATAATTTTAGTTTAATGCAAAATAATTAAAAAAGAATTATTTGGAAGATATAAGATAAATAACATTCGTTTCTTTAATCTATTTTTTTTGATCTTGGCTAAAGCCAGGAGTTATTTAATTTTATCCACGAGCTAAAGCTCGTGGCAATTAGCCCTTTAATTTCTCAAACCTCCGAATAAGATATTTTATAGCAATCTCTGATTAATTATTTTTTAATTGCCACTACCTTCAGGTAGTGGTAAAATTAATATGTCTCTTTGACTTTAGCCGAATATTTTCCCATTATAGTATAAATTTATAAATCCTCATCTTCTCTGAAACATAAATACATTTGATTTTAAAATTAAATTACTCTATCTTGACTAAACCATAAAATAATTATTCCTCTATAGCCGCTTTCTAAAGATTAAACATTCTTTCTTTTACCTTCATTCCTTTAATAAATAAGAATGTTAAATTAGAACATACCTTACACGTTCTTCAATTTACTAATTAATTTAAATCAGGAGATCAAATATGAAACACGAAACAAAGTTGTTTGCATTTGTTATATCCTTTTTAATTATCCTTTCTTTTTCTCAATACCTTAATGCACAATCAGGGTGGTTCAGACAATATCCTGCATTGTACAACCAAGGTATCATTTTGTCAATTAATTTTCCAAGTGCAAATACAGGATATGCAGTCGGATCTGAATCCATTATGAAAACAACCAATGCTGGTATAAACTGGAGAGTCCAGCAATCTGATTCCGGGGGACTTTTTTATTCAGTTTATTTTACGGATGAAAATACGGGATTCATTGCAGGTCAGAGAGGAGCATTCAATGCCGGAATGATCCTTAAAACAACGAATGGCGGTGAAAACTGGTGGACACAGTATTCATATGACTCCTCATATTTTTCTTCCGTAAATTTTATAAATGCCAATACTGGATATTCTGTAGGAGCAAGAGGCAGAATAATTAAGACCACAAATGGAGGAATTAATTGGATAGTTCAAAATTCACCGTCGAGTGCACTTTTGCTTGCTGTTCAATTTACTGATCCTATTACTGCTTAT
>JBBSDT010000219.1:0-5847 GCA_038240405.1 Ignavibacteria bacterium | reverse complement strand
TCAATGACGACTGGCCTTCAAAATATGGCGGGCTTATCCAAAAGGTTTGGTCCTTCAGGTTATCAGCGATCACCATTTTTAAAAAATACCCAAGCACTAAATGTTTGAAACAAAATTCCCAATGAATATCCTTAAAATATTTTTTTCCTATCTGCGGAATAAAATTGTGTGCTTTGAGAATTGGCCCTGCAATCAGGTGCGGAAAGAATGTAATAAACAATAATACGTTGCCCGAATGCTTAATGACTGATTGAGGAACAACTGCGCTGTAATTTTTTTTCTTTTTTTCTTTAAACACATCTGCCACCAAAGTAATTCCCTCAAAAGAAAAAAACGAAATGCCAATAGGAAGTGGCAGGAATAATATAAATGCTCCAATATCCGAAGACGGATTTATAAAACGGGAGAAAACCAGGCTGTTGTATTTAAAAAAACAAAGTATAAATAAATTAAGGCTCACTCCTGCAATTGCCCACATCTTTTGAAGCCGCCAGTTTTCTGCCTTCATTATTTTATAGCTCGTAAGAATATTAACAAATGCTGAAAAAAGCAATATAAAAAGATACCACGGGTACTCCCACGCGTAAAAAAATAAGCTTGCCGCTATCAATATAGCTAGCTGATACTTTTTATGCCACGGCTGATAATAAAGGCAGAAAGTGACAAGCAAAAAAATTAAAAACGGAAAGCTGTTAAATAACATTAGAGAAAAGATTTGGTGTGCAACTAAAAAAATGATGCTTATGCTGGCCTACTTCAGTTGTTGAAGTATATCCATTATTGTTGAACCTGCCACTTTCCAGTTGAGCCTGCTTGCGTATTCATTAAATGAACTGTATGCAAGTTCTTTATACAATTCATAATTTATAAAAACAGAATAAATATAATTTGCATAATCATCCTCACTGGCAGCTAAAGAAAATGACATACCATTAATATCAACTTTTATTATCGTAGGGATACCGCCTACATCGGATGTTACACAAGGTATTCCAAAAGAATTTGCTTCACACAACGCTATGGGTGAGGCATCAGCCATTGTAGGTAATAATAAAAAATGACTATTCATTAATAGCCGATTAATTTTCTCCTTCCCTTCCGGGGTTGATTTACTTATAAAGCCGTGATTGATCACGCAAGCAGGAAGCGTTTCATCTCCTGGAATTTTATCTAACCCTAACAGGTGAAGTTTTGTTGCCAGTCCAAGTTCATTTAACTTCTGCGCTACTTTAATGGCGAACGCCCCGCCCTTTCGTTCCCAATCAACGCCTGAAAATAAAAGGGAGCATTCCTTTTGCGGCCTGTTCGCAACAATGCTTTTTATCTCGTCAGCATTATAACTATGATCGACATTGGCACCAAACGGAACAACACGTAATTTGCCGGGATTGATTTTATAGTTATCAATGGCTGTTTTAGCAGCCCAATCAGAAGAATAAATTGCTATGGCAGAGGATTCAAGCGCCGCTTGTTCAATATAATTTCCATGCCTTATTATTTCCTTCGAAAATTTAGAAAACCCCGGGTAAAAGTTTACCATGCCCGCAAAAGTTGCATCCGTGTAAAATACTTTTGGTTGCTTTGTTTTTAAAAAGGCTATTGGTATTGTGCCCGGCGAAAAAACAATATTAGTATTTTCTTTTATTGATCGCTTCGCTTGTTTGGAAAGCCGCCTTGCTATAGATGGCTCTCTTTCATATTCAATAGCTTGGCCCATCTTTGCATACAATCTTGATTTCAATTTTAATGCAAGGCCCGGGTGGGCATATAAATTTCCAATGTAATTTAATGTTGCCTTTTGATCTTCGAGTGATCTTGCAATGTAATGCCCGAGCCCTGACCAATTATGAATATCCAATGCATTGTAAGTAGTAACGTAGGAGATATTCATAGGTCTTTGCAAAGACATAAAGGGATTATCTTACAGTTTTAATTTTCTCTTTACTGCTTTTCCTAAATTAATCAGGCTCTTTTTTATTCCTGTATTTTCATTTCTGCTTTCAGTCTCTTTCATTAGCCCGCACATGTATTCTTCCTTGGCTTTTAAAAGTTCAGGATGCACATAAGAAAAAATTTTAGTTTCAGTATTATAAAGTTGACCGGCACTGAAGCCTCTTCTTATGTATGCAAACATGTTTTGCCTGTACCACCATTCCACCTTTTCGTTTTCCCAAAACTTTTTCCTGAAAATATCATAAACATCATAACCGAGAGTGCTGAATTTTTCTCTCCAGTATTCCGGCCATTTTTCATTAATATGGTCCTGGCCTCCCTGCCCCGGAATAGCGGCAGAAAAGACGATAATATCGCTGTGCTTTGTTAGGCTCTTTATAAAAGTATCTGCAGACTTTTCTTCGAGATGCTCTGCTACTTCGAGGCTTATAACGAGATCAAATTTTTCTTTTAAATCAAAAGTCTGATTTAGGTCAAAAGAAAAAAACCGCTCTTGGGATATAATTAAATTTTTCTTATCAACGTAATGCCCGTCAATACCTGTGAATTTTTTAATATTTGGAAATTGCGAAAATACTTTAAGCCAGGTACCAGTTCCACAACCTACATCTAATATACTAGATGGGTTAAAAAGCCCATTGATATACGGAGCAACTTCAAGCGCTGCATTAGTATTATATAGTTTTTCTTCGTGAACGAACATTATTAAATACGTTTAGCCGGATTAGTTGTATTCACAATCTGGATAATTTTCAACATAGAATTTTTCAAATTGAGAGTTGAAATTATATTCTGACAAATAACAGTTATATGCATTATCTGAATAATATTTATAATTTAAAAAAATCTTATCAACAGCATCTTCCAGGTCATGAATTTCATTTAAAACAAAACCAATATCATATTTCTCAAACAGCTCTCTGAAGCCCGGTAAATCATTGGCAATAACTGGAAGGCCATGCATTAAATAATGCGATAACTTTCCGGATGCACCGATAATAAAAGCTACATTATCGCCATAAGAAGGATCATAAAATACCAACCCTATATCAGCAGAATCATAAACTTTGGTAACATCAGAATATGGAACAGGAGTAAGAGATAAATAAAAATTTTTTCCTCCAATTTTTTGCAAATCTTGAAAGTATTGCTCTCCCGGGTCTCTTTGTTGCCTTTCATGAAATATTAGTTTGACATTTTCATCGTTGAATTTTCCAAAAGTTCGTGCTACTGAAGTGGCCATCGTTACTTCTTCAATCATCCCCGCCATCAAAATTATTTTCTCACCAGGCAATATTTGAAACTTTTGGTTGAAGTACAATGAATCCTTCTTAAAATTCAAGTTATTTTCCCTTGGTGAATTTGTTAAGATCGAAAACTTGTTATCTAAGATAATTTCGTTTTCCCTTTCAAGGATATTAAGTCGAAACTTATCCTGTATCAATGTTAGTTTCACTTTATTGTTATGCAGCCGTAGTTCTTTTTCTTTAATCCATTTTAGAAAATAACTATTTCGTGGAATTGCGCTTTTGCATAAAAGCTCTAAAGACAAATAATAAAGCACTGATTCTTCATTAATAAGTTTTGAAGCCCAGAATAAGCCAATAGAATCTACTCCTATACAATCATTATCTGTGATATTTTCTTTTAAAAAAACTTGTGTTTTACGAATAACATCATACAGAATAATTCTATTGTAATATTTATATTGAAACCAGCCTCTAACCCACGGAATTTTGTTAACTACTTTAATAAATTTAAGGACAGCAGAGGATTGAGATATTGGAACAATTATTACGTTTTTATTTAAAATTGTTTCCGGGGCAAATACATAATCAACATTGCGAATAAAAATAAAAATCTTGTGCCCTTTTTCTGCGAGTGCATCAGCCAGGTTTATAATTGTGGGGGCAACTGAAATATAACTTTCCCAAAAAAAAATTGCTATATTTTTTTTTGCTTTCACCTATTGCGCTTATCCTAATCTTTCAAAGTTTTAATAACAAAATTCAAATCGTCCATTTTTAACCCTAACCCACTTGGAATATAAAAACCATTCCTTGCTAAATTTTCTGACACAGGATATTTTTCATTTTTAAACAAGCCAATATTATTAAAAACAGGCTGTTCATGCATGCACCAGAAAAATGGACGTGTTCCTATTTTATTTTCATCCAATTTTTTTACGGTATCAATACACAACTTTTCTGATTCAGCAACCAGGCCGAAAACCCAATAAATATTTTCTGAGAAATTAGTAGATGTCAAGGGAAGCTGAAACCCTTTTATGTCTTGTAACCCTTGCTGATAAATTTTCCCCATCTCTCTTTTCTTAACCAGGTGCTCTTCTATTTTTTCCAATTGAGCTAATCCAAGGGCAGCCTGCAAATTCGTCATTCTATAGTTCCATCCCAATTCATAATGAACAAACCTTCGGCTACCCGGTTCGAACGCGAGGTTTCTCAATTTTTTACAGCGCTCAGCAAGAACGGGATCATTGCATACGATCATACCACCTTCTCCTGTGGTAATATGCTTATTTGGATAAAAACTAAATGTGCTGATATCACCGAAAGAGCCACATTGATTCCCATTATAAGTTTGACCGATAAGTTCAGCAGCATCTTCTATCAAATACAAATTATACTTCTTACACAGTTCAAGTATAGGATCCATATCTACTGGCAAGCCATAAACATGCACTACGAGGATTGCTTTTGTTTTTGAATTTATTTTTGCTTCTACCTGGGCAGTATCCATATTCCATGTAGCGGCATCACTATCTACCAAAACCGGCACTGCTCCTGCACGCACAATAGATTGGGCTGGTGATATGATGGTGAAAGTTGGCATGATAACTTCGTCACCATTTCCTATCTGTAAAGCCTGGATAGCAATATCCAAGGCACCCGAGCCATTAGCCACTGCAATCCCGAATTCTCTATCCGTATAGTTTGAAAATTTGGATTCAAACTCTTTTATAAATGGCCCTTCACTGGATATCCATCCCGTCTCAATACATTCTGTAATATATTTTAATTCATTACCCGAAAGTAATGGGGTATTAACAGGAACAGGCTTATGCATTTAAATCTTTTTGAAGTATGAAACAAACGCCCCACGTATTTTCGCTGGGTTGATTAGCTGTTAAAAATTCTTCAACTCTGATTATCTTGAAACCCGTGATTGTTGCTAATAAATTAATTTCGGGTATTGAGAAATGCCTCATCGGGTGCTTCTCATAATATACATCTGTAAGCTTAGTCTTTCTATCCATAACAATGATCTCATAATTTACATCAACAACATTTTTTCCGGTATGTAGCAAAGGCTCTGCAAGTCTTATAACATCAATATCATTATTATTTATTCTTTTAATCCTAGTTTCGGGCTGTTGATGATATACAGCCGGGCTATACCAAACATCAAAAATAAAAATTCCGCCATCTTTTAAATGTTCTGAGGTTGATTTGAAACAGTTAATTAACGCTGCGTTTTCTGTTAAGTAGCTAACAACGTGAAACAAAGAAATAGCTGCATCAAATGTTGTATGTAAATTATAGTTTTCTATATCGGCGATCACAGGTGTAAACCCATCGATAAATTTTTCTTTAGCGATAGTCACCATCTCCTCACTACGCTCAATCCCTGTTACTTTGTAACCTTTCTTGCATAACAACGCAGCATGATTGCCTGTTCCGAATCCTAATTCAAGAACTTTTGCAGCTTTGGGATCAACGGAACGGATAAGTTCAATGATGTACGGCACTTCTTTTTCATAATCTTTATCGTAATAAAGCAAATCGTAATAACGACTATAAGTGCTGTCGAAATTTTTATCCATTAATTATTTTATAATTGGATTTTCGGGTAGATGGCTAAAGATAGTTTTAT
>JBBSDT010000218.1:0-5854 GCA_038240405.1 Ignavibacteria bacterium | reverse complement strand
CCTGATTTATTATACTCAGTCTGTCAACTTCTTTTTGACTCATTGTCAGTACTCCATTCAAATTGAAAACTCCTTTCTTGGGTGTCTTCAATTTAATATTTTACTGACATTTCTATTGAGTTATATTACTGACATTTCTATTGAGTCATCACAATTTCGGGTAAGAGGAACTACGATGGGTGACTTAATCTTCTTCATTAAAAAAGAAAGGACCTTACTGCTTGATTTGTATATTTTAACTCTTAATTTTAAAGGTTGATTTATAATGCCACCTTCCAAAATTCACAATACACGTTACCCGATACACATTACTCAATATCCCATTTATTTCAATAGGCCCATTTAAGAAGAATCGAGCCCCATGTATAGCCGGCGCCGAAGCTTGATAGGATTAAGTTATCGCCTTTCTTTACTTTGCCATTTTGCCAGTATTCGGATATGCAGGAAGGGATGGTTGCCGAAGTGGTATTGCCGTATTTGTGAATGTTTACCATTACTTTATCCATAGATATTCCCATTCTCTCGGCACATGCGGTGATTATTCTTAAGTTTGCCTGATGAGGAACAAGATATGAAATATCATCGGGACTTAAATTATTTTTCTCCATTATTTCGTATGAAACGTCTGCCATTCCTTTTACTGCTTCTTTAAAAACTGTCTTGCCATCCTGATAAACGTAATGCATTTTTTTATCTACTGTCTCATGCGTTGCCGGATGAAGACTACCGCCTCCGAGCTGATATAAATATTTTCCGCCTTCCCCGTCAATCCTCATAATAGAATCAAGAATTCCAAAACTCTTATCTTCAGTCGGTTCCAATAGAATTGCTCCGGCAGCATCGCCAAAAAGCAAACACGTATTCCTGTCTTCCATATTGGTAATTGCAGACATTTTATCTGCTCCTACAACTATAACTTTTTTATGAGAGCCGTTTTGAATAAACTGGACTGCAGTAGTTAATGAAAATAGAAAACCGCAGCAAGCGGCAAGGATATCAAATCCCCATGCATTACTTGCTCCGGTTTCTTTTTGAATTATACATGCTGTAGACGGATAAATCATATCCGGTGTAACTGTGGCTACGATTATCAAATCAATCTCTTCCATACCTATTCCTCTGTTCTTCAGCAGCACTTCTATCGCTTTTACTGCCATAAACGAAGTAGGTTTATCTTTATCTAATCTACGCCGTTCCTGTATACCTGTTCTTGTCCTTATCCATTCATCATTCGTATCCAGATACTCTTCAAAGAACTTGTTGTCGATAACTCTATCAGGAACATAATGTCCAACAGAAGTTATCATTGCGTTGAATGGACCTTTATTCAGCATTCTTTCTATTCATGGTTATCTTTTGATTCTTCCAGTGTTTCCAATGCCGCATCTTTGGCGCCACCCGCATCCTTATTATTATCTTCTGTAAAGGTCAGGTCATCGTTTCCCTTTTTATACTTAACTTTTATCTTACCGCCATCTTTAAACTTACCTTTGAGAATCTCTTCACTCAATGGATCTTCCAAATATTTCTGAATAGCTCTTCTCAATGGTCTGGCTCCGAAATTCTGATCAAACCCTTTATCAGCGAGGAATTCCATAGCAGTTTTGGCAACATCAACTTTCACTCCATGCAGCTGAACTCTTGTAAGTAGTTTATTAATACCAATCTCAACAATCTTAATTATATCTTCCTTTTCCAATTGCCTGAAGATTAACATCTCATCTATCCGGTTAAGGAATTCCGGTGAAAATACTTTTTTAACATTTTCTTCAATTGTGCTTTTGATCTTTTCATAATCCGTCTTAGCACTTGGATCACCAAAACCAAACACCTTGTTGAGCTTTATATCCCTGGTTCCTATATTGGAAGTCATTATAATAATCGTATTCTTAAAATCAACTTTTCTTCCTAATCCGTCAGTCAATAATCCGTCATCTAATACTTGTAATAAAATATTAAAAGTATCAGGATGAGCCTTTTCAATTTCATCCAGCAGTACTACCGAATATGGTTTCCTGCGGACTTTTTCAGTTAACTGACCGCCTTCTTCATAACCTACATATCCCGGAGGCGCACCCACCAAACGGGAAACATTAAACTTTTCCATATATTCGCTCATATCAATCCTTATCAAGGAATCTTCAGAATTGAATAAGAACTTTGCAAGCTGTTTTGCTAATTCTGTTTTACCGACACCGGTAGGTCCTAAAAATACAAATGAACCAATCGGACGGTTAGGATCTTTCAAACCCGCTCTTGCCCTCCTTATTGCCTTAGAAATGTTTGATACAGCTTCATCCTGACCGATTACCACACCTTTTAAATGCTCTTCCATTTTCACCAACCTGTCAGATTCCGCCTCGGCAATCTGGTTTACAGGTATCCCAGTCATCATTGCGACAACATCTGCAACGTTTTGCTCATCAACTTCATAAACCATACTCTGTGATTTTATATCCCAGTCCAGTTTCAGTTGTTCAAGATCTGATAAAGATTTCTTTTCAGTATCACGAAGTCTTGCAGCTTCTTCATAGTTCTGGTTTTTTACAACCTGGTTCTTGAATTGTCTGATCTTTTCGATTTCAGTTTCCAGCTCAACGATTTCCTTCGGAACAATTATGTTGGATAGATGAACTCTTGATCCAGCTTCATCCATTACGTCTATAGCCTTATCAGGTAGAAACCTGTCGGTAATATATCTGTCACTAAGCCGTACTGCTTCAATGATTGCTTTGTCAGAATATCTTACATTGTGATGTTCTTCGTATTTATTTTTTATATTATTCAGAATCTGGGTTGTCTCATCTACATTGGTAGGTTCAACCATTATTTTCTGAAATCTTCTATCAAGCGCTCCGTCTTTTTCTATATATTGCCTGTATTCATTTAAAGTAGTAGCGCCGATGCATTGAAGTTCACCTCTCGATAAAGCAGGTTTAAATATATTCGACGCATCGAGTGAGCCGCTTGCACCTCCTGCTCCTACTATTGTGTGCAGCTCATCAATAAATAAAATAACATCTTTTGCTTTTTCCAATTCATTCATTACAGCTTTCATTCTTTCCTCAAATTGTCCGCGGTATTTAGTCCCCGCTACTAATGCTGCAAGATCCAGCGTTACAACTCTTTTGTTATGCAATACTCTTGACACATTTTTGTTTACAATTCTTAATGCCAGACCTTCGGCAATAGCTGTTTTTCCGACACCGGGCTCTCCTATTAAAACCGGATTATTCTTTTTTCTTCTGCTCAATACCTGTGCAACTCTTTCTATCTCTTTTTCTCTTCCTACGATCGGATCCAATTTATTGTCAATAGCCATCCTGGTGAGATCTCTTCCGAAATTATCCAAGACAGGAGTCTTGCTGCGGTCCTGCTTTTTTTCTGATGCTGCTTTTGAAGCCGGGGGATTACCCGAAGGCTTTCCGCTTAAGATATTCAATAACTCGGTCTTTACCGATTCGTAATTTATATTAAACTGGTGAAGAATTTGTGCAGCAAGATTATCATCTTCTCTTAATATTGAAAGAAGTAAATGCTCTGTTCCGATTACTTCAGATTTAAATAATTTTGCTTCTAAATATGTGATCTTAAGTACTTTTTCGGCTTGCTTTGTAAGAGGAATGTTCCCTACTGTCAGGGTTCCTCCTGATTGACGAACAGTATCTTCGACTGTTTTTTTAATCTTAAATGCATCAACTCCAAGATTCTTAAAAATTTTAATTGCGATACCTTCGCCTTCTCTTATTATTCCTAATAAGAGATGTTCAGTACCTATGTAATCATGTCCAAGTCGAATTGCTTCTTCTCTACTCAGCCTTATTACATCCTGAACCCTACTTGAAAAGTTGCTATCCATTTTGTGTGTTTTTAATTTTAGTAATAATTTGGGGAAATTATTCTTATGTCTAATACTAAAAGTCTGCTGATCATTTTATAAAAAATTTGGTATTTCGAATATAAAAAAAAATGTTTCAATTATTAATGCATTATTAGTTATTCCTGTTTGTAAAATCTTTTATCTTTTACATTAGTTTAAAGAACAATCCCATTTGATCAGCAACTATAACTTAAACTGGTTGCTATTTAATTTCATATTACTTTAACTTCTTTAAATGCTAATCAATCAATTTAAGAACTAAATAAAATTAATAAATAGCTTAAATGATTTAAATAGTGGTAAATACCTTTTTTGTAATCTGTTTATAACTGCACAAACCTATCTTTTAATTAGTTCATTTCCGTAACTTTGCTGCAGTATTGTTTTAATACTCCTGCAACTTTATTTGCCACACTATTAGCATCATTGTTCTCAATTTCCAAACGTTGAATCATGTTAACCAACTCCCCGTCTTTTATAAGGGCTAACTGCGGAGAAGAAGGTGCATAATCCTTGAAGTATTTTCTTGCTTCATTTACTGCATCCTTTTCCATACCGGCAAATACGGTGATCATGTTATCGGGAAGTGCGTTATTTTCTTTTGCCCAATCCATTGCTATTGAAAGTCCTGGTCGTGCTTTCCCGGCGGCACAACCGCAAACTGAATTCACAAATACCAGAGTCGTTCCTTTTTTGCTTAATTCCTCTTTTACTTCTTCCGGAGTGTATAGTTCCTTAAATCCAATCTCCTTTGCTTCGTCTCTCATTGGCTGGACCATTACTGGGTCATACATAGTTATTATTCCTTTCTTTTATTTTTTATGTTTTTGTCTAACATTCGGTTAAACTTTTTAATTTCCATTCTTTAAATATTTTTCAAACCAATTCTTTCTTAACTGCAAAACTTCTTTTCGGTTCTTTCTCAGATAATGATCACCGCCTTCAATAAGCTTCAGCTCGCATTTGACTCCATTTTCCTGAAGCAGCTTATACATGTCCTCTGAATCATTATAAGAGACTTTCTTATCAGAAGTTCCATGTATCAATAAAATCTTTGTTTTTTTACTTATTTTATCCGCAAAATGAACTGCCGAGCGCTCCTTTTTCCTTTGTTTGAACAACTCTTCATTTCCACTGCCGAATAATTTTCCGTAAACATTCGCAAGATCACTTCTGATTTCCTCACTTCGAAACAAATCCGCGAGTCCTGATATAATAACGGAACATTTAATTTTAACAGTCCTGCTTAAAACCAGATAAGTCATCATTCCTCCCCTGCTCCAGCCTTCCATTCCTATTTTATTAGTATCACAAAACGATATGGATTTTGCCAAAGGTATTAATGCCAATACATCATCAACATCCGTGCCTCCGAATTCATCATCTTCTCTGTATTGGGATGCCAAAACAACATAACCCCATGAAGCGATTTCGCCTAATATTCCCTGTGCTAAAAAATCGTCTAACATTCCATCTTTGCCATTTCCTCCACGATTCCAGATTATTAAAGGATATTTCTTCTCCGTATTTTTGGGGAAAACCAAATAACCCTTTACCTCTGATTTGCCAGCCTCATAAGTGATTCTCTTAGCAGATACTTCCTTTAATACCTCATTTCCCCATCCGTTTCCAATAAGCTTTATTTGTGTATCAGATAATTCCAGCTCATTTTCCGACAATATCATTTACTCTCTTCAAGCTCATAAAGAGAATAGTATCCAAGTTTCAAATCAAACTCCTGTCCCGGCTTATACATTTTTTCATTCGGGGAAGGCAGTACACTTTCAACTTTAATTTTTGCCCAGCAGCCACCTTCGTAAGATAAAACTTTGGCATCGTATAATTCACTGCCCTTGTATTCTACTCTGTAACTCTTACCTTTCTCCGGAGCATTTTTTAACATATTTGTATGTTTCATTGAAATTTTATTTAATACAATTTAACTAAAAGTTTTTTCCCATTTAAGTCACAAAT